>CAYWRQ010000057.1:0-15638 GCA_964460915.1 uncultured Oscillospiraceae bacterium | reverse complement strand
TTTTTATCGCAGTTGGGGATCATGACCAGGCCGTCGAACTGGTGGGCCAGCGCCATCGCCTCAGTCGAGTCGGCGATCAGGTCACGGGTCACCAGCGAGTATTTCATGCCGATATGGCCCATGGCGATACCGTCGCAGACCGCGATGGCTGGGATGATGATCGGGGTGCCGCCGGCCATGGCGACTCCCATTTTGACCGCCTGGGCGATCTTGTCCAGGTTCATATGCCCCGGGATAATCTCGTTCCAACTGGATACGACGCCGATCAGCGGCCGCTCCATCTCCTCGCGGGTATATCCCAGCGCGTTAAACAGCGAACGTGAAGCAGCACAGTTCGCGCCCTTTTTTACGTGGTCACTTCTCATGAGTGGACTTCCTTTCTTGGTTTATAAGGATATGATTTAAATTTCCCGCTTTTGAAAAAGCGGGGCAAAACTTTTCTATTCGCGCTGTTCGGCTGCGTACCGGCAGCCTCGGTCTAAAAAAACACAGCATTGGCGAACGCGCCGGGCAGCGGCACTTGTATGATTTAATTATAGATTGTACGACCTACCTTGTCAAGGGCAAAAGAGAAAATAATCCGGAAGAAAATTTGGAAAAATTCTAAAATAACGGCTTCTTCTATTGACAGAAAGACTTTTCTGCGCTATAGTATAAATAGTCGGATGTGCATATTTTGTGCCAAATCCGAAACAATCTTTGTTTTTATACAATATATAGAGAGGACCATTGCCATGAAGCCAGTTATCAATGTCACCGGCGGAACAATGCCGCAGGAAGAAATCTACGCCTATGTCAAGCATCTGGAGGACAAGTATCCCGGCCGGAATTTTGATTCCATCAACATCGAAATGGACGGCGATTTTGTAAACCTTTCCTGGCAGCTGGAGCCGCAGCCCTTTGAGCGCATCCGCCGGATCACCGGCTACCTCGTCGGGACCCTCGACCGGTTCAACGACGCCAAACGCGCCGAGGTCGAAGACCGCGTCAAGCACGGCATCGGCAGCGGGTTTGAACAGATTTGACCGGTCCGCTATCTTCAAATATAAACTCTTGTTTGGGAGGGATTTCGTAAGGAAGTCCCTCCTAATTTTTTTCGTCCAATCGTGATTAGTATGCGGCATTCCAAAGCCCTGCCCGTTTGCGCAATGCACAGAAAGAAAGCCCAGAGAATTTGTAAAAAATGCGATCTTCGGGCAAAAGAAGGTTGATGAAGTTTTGCGGTGCAGCACCGGCGGGCGCAGCCCGTTTATCTTGACCGCCCGCTGGCTCGGCTGAGTTCGCGATTAACCTGACAAAGTTGATTTTATTCCAATTCCATTTTATAGAATTTGGCTTTAAAGGTTTTACTACCATCCAGTTTTGTATATTCTCCGTAATGGTCAAATCTCAGTCCGCATTTTTCCATAACCTTGCCTGAACGAGGATTATCTATGGCATGGTATGAGCAAATCTTATTAACGCCAAGTTTTTTGTGCGCAAAGTCAAGAATAGCTTTCATTGCTTCCGTGCAATATCCCTTGTGCCAATAATCATAATGAAGATTATATCCGATACCCCAATAGCCTTTCATTTGGACATTTGGCCCTATACCCCCTGTTCCGATTACTTTGTTCTCTTCTTTCAGAACAAATGCCCAAGTCCAGTCCTCTTCGTCAATAAAAGTTGACTTTATCCAATCAACAGTTTGGCTGATATCAGTATAGGTAGAATAGGACATATACTGCGTAACTCTTTCATCACTGTTCCAACTGTAACAGGCTTCTGCGTCATCAAGCGTGAGTGGACGCAAAATCAGCCTGTTTGTCTCGATTATAGGTTCTTTGCTCATATTCCGTACTCCTCTCAAATCCCGATATATCTCTCGGTTACCTGAATTCAGTATATCATATTCTCCAACGATCTTCAATAAACATCCTCATCTCAAAGAACGAACTGAATATGGCATTTCGCCAGCTCCATATGCAGGCCTAAAACAAATCATTTAAGCGATAGCCCGTCACCCCATTACCCCAACGAAAAATCGGAAAGGGTGGCACTTCCTTATGAAGCGCCGCCCTTCTCTGGGAACTTTTTACTTATCGCTTAGTATCCAACTTTTCTCCAGATATCAAGCAGGTCATCCGGCAGGCTCTTCTTCATCGCCAAGCCTTCCTGGATATCCATATCGTAAACCACGCCGTTTCTTTCGCCGACGACGCGGTTGCCGATTCCCTTCTTCAGGATCTGGACAGCGTGATAACCCATACGGGTTGCAGCGATACGGTCACGGACCGTGGGGCTGCCGCCGCGCTGGATATGGCCCAGGCAGATACCTCTGGTGTCGATGCCGGTTGTCTCCATGATCTCGTGCGCCATCTCTTCGACGGTCGCAACCTTGTTCAGGGAGGTAACGGCTTCGGCTACAACGACGGTAAAGTTCTTTCTGCCCTTTTCCTGGCCCTCTTTCAGGCGGTCGGCGATCTCCTTCTTGATCCGCTCATAGCGGTCCTTGGGAGTTTCGCCGGGCAGGATGTTTTCGGGCATGGCAATATAAGAAGCGCCGGTCGCAATACCGACTTCCAGTGCGACCCAGCCGGCTCTCGCGCCCATAACCTCGACAATCGCACAGCGATGATGGGAGGTGATGGTATCGCGGATCTTGTCAATCGCTTCCATCGCTACGTTCATAGCGGTATCGAAGCCAATCGTATATTCGGTACTGGCAATATCGTTATCAATAGTCCCAGGCAGTCCAACACACGGAATCCCTGCCCTGGACAGGTCACCGGCGCCGCGGAATGTGCCATCTCCACCAATAACAACCAGACCATCAATTCCAAACTTGCGGCAGTTATCAGCCGCCTGCTGAATACCGGCCGGTTCCTTAAATGCCAGGCAGCGGGCAGTTCCGAGCATGGTGCCGCCCTTCTGGATGATACCGGAAACATCGCCGATATCCAGATCAATAAACTTGCCGTCAATCAGACCCTGATAGCCATCAAAAATACCTTTTACTTTGATGCCGTTCCGGACAGCGTTGCGAACGATTGCGCGAATAGCAGCGTTCATACCCTGTGAGTCGCCGCCGCTGGTCAAAATGCCGATGGTTTTTACTTCCATGCTAATGAGCCTCCTGTTTCGTACTCTCTTTCAGCATTCATTGTACTGAAAATGGGCAAAAAAGTCAAGGCCATCCCACGATGTTTGTCATTTTAGACACTTTTTGTTAAATTAGTATCAAGCCTTTAACAGCTTTGTGCAGTTTTCTGCCAAAACTTTCTCAGACGCGCGGGCAGCCTCTTCGTTCTTATCCAGGACGAAGAAATAGAATTTGATCTTAGGCTCAGTGCCAGAAGGACGAATGATAAATTTGTTTCCGTTTTCCAGGGTATAGGACAGGACGCTGGACTTCGGCAGGCCGGTGCCGGTCTTTTCGCCGGTGATGTTGTTGATCGAAACCTGCGCCTTGTAGTCCTTGAACAGAACGACCTTCTGGCCGTCCAGTTCCTTCAGCGGCTCGGCCTGGAGCTTCTGCATAATGGCGTTCATCTCTTTCATGCCGGACTCGCCCTCAAAAGCGAAGGACTGCTGGGTGCAGAGATAGTAGCCGTATTTTGCGTACAGCTCGTTCAAAACGTCGACCAGGCTCTTGCCCTGGGTCGCATAGAACGCCGCCATCTCGCAGATCATCATCGAGCCGACAACCGCGTCCTTGTCGCGGACGTGAGGCCCTGCCAGATAGCCGTAAGACTCCTCAAAACCGAGGATATACCGTTCGACCTCACCCTTTGCTTCCAGCATACCGATCTGTTCGCCGATATACTTAAAGCCGGTCAGGATCTCGACTACCTCGACGCCGAACTCTTCCGCGATGCGGTTGGTCAGGTCGGTGGTAACGATCGTCTTGATGCAGATCGGGTCTTTCGGCATCTTGCCGAGCGCCTTTCTCTGGGAAGCGATATAGTAGAGCATCAGCGCGCCAACCTCGTTGCCGGTCAGCAGCTTGTAGTCATTGCCGGTCTTGACCGCGATACCGACGCGGTCACAGTCGGGGTCGGTCGCCAGCATCAAATCGGAGCCGGTCTTTTCGCAGAGGGCCAGCCCCAGTTCCAGCGCCTGTCTGATTTCGGGGTTCGGATAGGGGCAGGTTGGGAAGTTCCCATCGGGATACTCCTGTTCGGGGACGACCGTTACGTCCTCATCCTTGATGCCGATTCTTCTGAGAATTTCGCGAACGGGCTTGTTGCCAGAGCCGTTCAGCGGCGAATACACAATCTTAAAGCCGGAGGATGCGACGACATCGGAATTGAGCGAGCACTTGAGCACATCCTGATAGAAGCTCTCGATGCAGTCCTGGCTGATATATTCGATCAGTCCCTTTGCCATACCCTCGTCAAAATCCATCAGCCGGATATCCTCAAACTCATCCAGCGCGTTGATGTTGGCCAGCACCTCGTCGGCAGTCTCGTCGGTGATCTGGCAGCCGTCGGGGCCGTAAGCCTTATAGCCGTTGTACTTGGCGGGGTTGTGGGAAGCAGTGACCATAACGCCCATGGCGGTATGATGGTAGCGGACCGCGTAGGACAGGCAGGGTACCGGCATCAGTTCCTTATAGATATAGACCTTGATCCCGTTGGCCGCGCAGACCTTTGCCGTTTCCTTGGCGAAAACGTCGGACTTGATACGGGAATCGTAGCTGATGGCGATCGAGCCGTTTTCGTAATGCTTCTTGATATAGTTGGCAATGCCCTGGGTCGCCTTGCGGACAATATAGATGTTCATCCGGTTGGTGCCGGCGCCGATCACGCCGCGCAGGCCTGCCGTACCGAAAGCGAGTTCACGGTAGAACCGGTCGTTGATTTCCTCATCCTGGCCCTCAATCGCTTTCAGTTCGGCGATCAGGTCGGGGTCCTCCGTTGCCTTCTGCATCCATACGGTATATTTTTCGTTTACCATGATGTTCACAATCCTTTCCATAACTTGTATCCGTCCGCGCACAGACCCGGATGGGTCTCCTGCGGCAAAAAATTGACCGCCGCCGCGCAAACTTCACCGTTATACATCCATAATACCGAAAAAGAGTGAAACTGTCAATCGTAAAAGCGCCCAAAAATTGGTAATTATAATTAGTAGAGCGTTTTGGACGGCAAGGTTTTTAGGCGAAAATGTCGATAACATGGAGACAGCCGTTCCGCTGTTCGCCGATCCGCTGCCCCGGCCCTGACGGGCAGGCATAAATCGGGCTTCAAAGGCCTTCCGGATATCTGATAGAAAGGAAAAATCTCCCATAAACGGGAGATAAAATCAAGAAACAGATTACAGGCTGCTGTTCTTCGCTATATTATACAGCATACTTTCCTTTAGCTTTGCGCTGTCCCCGCCCAGCAGGTCAACAATCCCATAGGCAAACGGGAGCGTTGTCGCCGGTCCCCGGCTGGTGATCAGGTTGCCGTCCACAACGACGATTTCGTCCCTGTAATCCGACTCTGTAAACAGCTTCGTATATTTCTCGCCCGGATAAGAAGTATGCCTGCGGCCTTTTAGGATTCCCGCCTGCTGCAAAACAATCGGCGCAGCACAGATCGCCCCGATATACTTTTTCTCCGCGTCAAACTTCCGCACCAGCCGGATCACGTCCGGATGATCCCGCAGATTCGTCGCCCCAGGCAATCCGCCCGGCAGCACAATCATATCATACTCCTCCGCGCCGTCCTCCAGGCGGCGGTCAGCCACCACCCGGATCCCATGGCTGCCGGTAACCGTCTCCTCCCCGGTAACGGACACCAGGTCGCAGACAAAGCCTGCCCGTCTCAAAATATCCGCCAGAAAGAGCGATTTCCCTTCCTCATAGCCTGTCGCCTATAAAACCGCGATTTTCATTGCGTATAACCTCCTGTGTTGTGATAGCCTTATCATAGCACAGGGCCGTTTTCCTCCGCAACAGATTTTCAGGATTCGGAAATGCCCAGCATCCGCGCGGTTTCCTGCGCCAAAATCCCCGCCATTAGTTCCAGCTGATAGGGATGCCCCGGCTGCTGTTGGCCGGAAGAAAAGGATAGGATACGATCGATATAGGAAGGCGGCGGCCGGTCCGACCCCGTAATCAGGACAATCTTCGGAGGATAAATCGATTCCCCAAAAAAGCGCTCCCCGGGATACGCGAAATAGGAACCGGTGTAACTGAACAGCAGGATCAGCGTCTTTTCGTCCGTCTGCGCAATATACTGCAGCTGCTCGGCATAGGAGACATTTGTATAAATCAGCCTGCCCATCAGGGCAAGATCGCTTTGCAGGCAGATTGCCGCAGACTCCGCCTTCATCAGCCCGAAAGCCGCAACCTTCGGATACGTTAGGATATCCCGGCAAACTGCCCGGACCAGCCCCATATCGACCGACTGGGCCGCACGGGCCAGTTCCGTGCCGACCTCTCCCGCCAGCCCCGCCGCCATCTCCCCGGAAGGGAAAGGCAGGCGCTGAAAGGGCGTTTCCGGCAGCCGTAAAAGCTGCTGTAATTCTCCATAGCCCTCCAGCCCGATCTCCCGGCAGAAGCGGGAAACAGAGCCGACGCCGACATTGCACTTCGCCGCCAGTTCCTTAATTCCCATGCCCGCCGCTTTTTCCGGATGATGCAAAATATACGACGCCAGGACGCTGTTGATGGCGTCCCTTTTTTCAGCTGCCACAATGCTGAGCAGCACCACCTGAAGCTTTCCGTACAGCATCCTTTTCCCCCTCCATATACGCGCGGACAACCCTTTCCATCTCCCGGCTGCGCTCCGGCATATTCCCCAGCCAGCTGACCGAAAGGCCCCTTTCCGGATACAGGATGCATTTCTGCCCCCATTTGCCGCTGATCGAAAAGCTGTTTTCCTGCACCCAGACAAAATATCCGTAGCCGCCCTCCCGGTTTGAGATCTGACAGGAGACGGCCTCCTTTATCCAGCTTTCCGGCAGCAGCCGTCTGCCCCGGTAGCAGCCCCCTTCCAGATAGACCTGCCCAATCCGCGAAAGCTCCTCTACCGTCAGCTGCATCCCGGTCGCGCCGTAAAACCGTCCCTGCGGGTCGGCCTGCAAAACCGGCGCATCAATCCACAGCGGCTCAAACAGCCGCGGCCGCAGGTAATCGCCCATCTTCTCCCCGACAGCCCGTTCCACCGCAATCCCAACCAGATAGGCCGGGATATTGGAATAGGAAAACACGGCTTCTTCCGGCCGGATCGGGCAACCCAGGGCAAAATCCAGCCAGTCCTCCCCTTCCGGCCGGAACGGGTACCCCGGCACCGACATACAGAGGAACCGCTTGACCGGCAGCGGCAGAAAGGCCGCCCGTTTTTCCGGCTCCATCCGGTCCAGATATGCCCGCGGCAGGTACTCCGACAGCGGCGCTTCGACCGACATCTTCCCTTCTGATACCGCAAAGCCTGCCCCCAGGGAGGTCACCGACTTAGTGGCCGAATACACCGGGTAACGGATATCCGGCTCCGGGTGCCAGCGAAAAAGGAACCCACCGCCCTGTCGGATTTCCAGGCCGTACACATCATACCTTTCCGAAACCAGCCGTCGGATCAGTTTCTCATACATCTATATTCCTCCTGGCAAAAGAAAAACCCCTGCCGCAAAAGCAGGGGCATAAAATGATCAGCCGTAGATGGAGAGCAGTACGCCTGCGGCAACTGCGGAGCCGATAACGCCTGCGACGTTCGGGCCCATTGCGTGCATCAGCAGGAAGTTGGTGGGATCTTCTTCGGAACCAACCTTCTGGGAAACACGGGCTGCCATCGGGACTGCGGATACGCCTGCGGAACCGATCAAGGGGTTGATCTTACCGCCGGAAACGGCATACATCAGCTTACCAAACAGGGTGCCGCCTGCGGTACCGAGACAGAACGCAGTCAGGCCCATGACCAGGATACCCAAGGTTTTGGGCGTCAGGAAGTAGTCATACGAAGCAGTCGCGCCGACGGTAACGCCCAGGCAGATGGTGATGATATTCATCAGTTCGTTCTGCGCGGTCTTGACCAGACGGTCGACAACGCCGGATTCCTTCATCAGGTTGCCCAGCATCAGCATACCGATCAGCGGAGCGGCATCCGGGACCATGAAGGAAACAACCAGGGTAACAATGATCGGGAAAATGATCTTTTCGGTTCTGGAAACGGGGCGCAGCGAGTCCATGCGGACAGCGCGCTCCTTTTTGGTGGTCAGGGCCTTCATAATCGGAGGCTGGATAACCGGGACCAGGGCCATGTACGAGTAAGCCGCGACGGCAATCGAGCCGAGCAGGTGCGGCGCAAGGGTCTTGGTGACAAGGATTGCGGTCGGGCCGTCAGCGCCGCCGATGATGCCGATCGAAGCGGCTTCTTCAGGTGTAAAGCCGAGAAGCAGCGCGCCCAGGAATGCGATAAAGATGCCCAGCTGCGCAGCAGCGCCCAGCAGGAAGGACTTGGGGTTCGCAATAAGCGGCGCGAAATCGGTCATCGTACCGATGCCCAGGAAGATCAGAGGCGGGTACAAGCCCAGCTTAACGCCGAGATACAAGATATCGAGCAGCCCGCCGTCATGGAGCACCTGCCCGTAATCGACCGAATTGCCGACATAGAAGTCCATATGGAAAAGGCCGGTGTTCGGGATATTGGTGAGCAGCATACCGAAGGCAATCGGCAAAAGGAGCAAAGGTTCATAGCCCTTCGCAATCGCCAGGTAAGCCAAAAAGCAGGCAATGGCGATCATCAGCAGCTGCTGCCAGCAGACATTGGCAAAGCCGGAGGCCATTGCAATGTTTTTTACACTGTCTAAAAATACTTCAATCATATTTCAGTTTCCTTTCTTATGGGATAATCGTCGAATCTGATCAGAAAGGTCTGACGTTTTCAGCCAGTCCAGCGTTTGCCCAGGCACTGCTGCCCTTGCGGACCCGCTTGATGCTCTTGACAACGTAAGACTTGCCGCTGCCCTCTTCCGCGAGGATGATCGCCAGCGCTGCGGTGATTGCGGCCGCGACCTCATCATCCAGGCTTTCGGCGGTGACGGCGGGAGCTGCTTTGACGGAAGCTGCCTTGGCGGCGGCGCCTTTTTTCTTCGCAGCCTCTTTCGCGGCTGCTTTGACGGCATCTTCCTTCGCCTTCGACTTGCCGTTTACGCTGTCCATGATCTTGCCCATGCACATGATGATCAAAATAAGCAGAATCAGAGCAACGAAGACGACGACAAGGCCGGTGAGTACAGTTCCGAATGCTGTAGTCCAATCCATGTATCATATCTCCTTCACTTTGTTTTTATATCAACCTGCATCCGCAGGAAAAGCGAAATTTGGGGTGTCTTTTGCCTTACGGGACATAGGCGCAGAAATTTGTCTCCCACGCCGGAAAATAAGGCTGATGACGGAGAAAAATCCGATACCGCGGCTCCAGTTCATGGAGCAGCAGCGGCAGCGAAAAGATATCCTCCGTTTTATGATAGGCGGAAAAGAGGAGCCGGGGGCGTTGTTCGGTCAAAACCCGTTTTCCCCCCAACAGCGCCTCCCGTTCGGCGCCTTCCACATCCATTTTTATAAAACTGCATGCCCGTCCGGCCACAATCCTGTCCAGGGACAGAACCGGGGTTACGATCTTTCCGTCCGGCGAGAGCACGGAACACCGCCCGGCCGCATTGTCGAAAGCCAGTTCCCCGTCTTCCCACCACACGCCGGCTTCAACCAGCCGCAGGCGTTCATCCGAAAGGAACTCCGGCATTTTGCGGAGCAGCTTTCTGCGGTTTTTCGGGTCCGGCTCGACTGCGGTGACGCTGTGAAAGCACCCACCCGTATAAGAGAGGAACTCTCTCACGGTATCGCCGTCGTAAGCGCCGAGGTCATAATAGTCTTCCTCCGCGCCGATCCCAAGCAGCCGGTACATTTCTTCCCGCTCCGTCTCACAATGGGACAGATATGAGAGCTTGCCGGACAGCCGGTAGTTCAGCACGTCCCCAAAGGTCATCCGGGACTGTTCATCCCCCAGGAGGGCATAGGCCCGCTCGATTTCGTCCTCATGCTGCGCCAGGTATTCCTCGTCCCACAGCCCACCGCCGAACAGCGGCACATCCGGAGCGTACAGGGTATGGCGCTCGGAAATCCGGATAATCCGCTCCATTACCTCCGGCAGGAAACTGCCGAACGCTAAAAGGATCACCATCTCTCCAAAGGCCGCTTCGGTCTGCGGCAGGCTCCGCACGGGAAAGCCGCAAAAGCTCTGTCCCCGGACGAACTCGTCGCTGGCAAAGACGCCGGACACGCTGATTCCCCGCTCCTTACAGACCCGCAGAATCTTCTCGGCGCCGTCCCCCATGCCATAGAGAACGATCGGGCGGGATTCGGACATGAGCCGGTTCCAGACTGATTTTTCGCGGATAATCGACAACAAATCCAAATTCCCCCATGTTAAGATTACCCCTATTATAACCTATTTTTTACCGCTTGTCCATAGCCCCGACAATAAAATTCCTGTAAAAAAACACCCGTCCATCTCCAGGCGAATGGTGCAAATTGGCAGGAAAGCCATTCACCGTCTTACAAATAATGTAGTATGGAGACACTGCTTGGCGCCTGTTGCGAAAGTCGGCAAAATGTGCTAAACTGAAGAGGTAAATTTCCATATTGCAGGAAGGAGAAAAGGACATGGGTCTGTTTGATATCATGGGGCCGGTGATGATCGGGCCCAGCAGCTCCCATACGGCCGGGGCAGCAAGGCTCGCCCGCCTGGTGCGGAGACTCATCGGCGGAGACATATCCAAGGTGACGATGTACCTCCACGGTTCCTTTGCCGCAACCTACCGGGGCCACGGCACCGATAAAGCGCTGCTGGCGGGGATCCTCGATATGCCACCCTGGGACGAGCGTCTGCGGGACTCCTTCGCGCTGGCCCAGAAAGCGGGGATCGAATACGCTTTTATCCCCACCGACCTTGGGGAGGAATACCACCCCAACACCGTAAAATTTGTGGTCGAAACCGCCTCCGGACAGCGGCACACGGTCATCGGCGCTTCTGTGGGCGGGGGACAGGTCCTAATCCGGGAGATTGATTCGCTGCAGGTACGCTTTACCGGCGAGCGGCCGATCATCACCTGCCGGCATGAGGATCACCCCGGTGTAATCGCCGGCCTGACAACCATCCTGTACGAGCACCAGATTAACATCGGCAACATGAACGTTAACCGCAGCCGGGAGACCCGCACCGCCCAGATGTATATTGAGATCGACTCCCCGCCGCCGGCCGGGCTGGAGGAAAAAATCCGGGAGATCCCGGGCATTTTGGATGCCATGATCCTTTTGCCGGTGCAGGAAGGGTAAATTGCAGTACCGCATGGTGCCTTCCAATCATCGTTTCTCCATATGATACTATAAAAAATCGAAAGGAACTGGAAAACATGGAACAAGTAAAAGAAAGAAAAGACGTTGACCCCCGCTACACCTGGGACTTCACCGACCTTTATCCCTCGGACGAGGCCTGGGAGCAGGAGCTGGAGAGCCTGAAGGGTGAAATCGCGGCCTTTGCCGGGCTGAAGGGCACGCTGGGCCAGTCCGCGCAGAGCCTAAAGGCGGCCCTCGACCGGTATTACGATTTGGAAAAACGGCTGGAAACCGCATTTGTCTATGCAATGTTCCACACCTCTACCGACAACGGCGACCCGAAGAACCAGCGGATGCAGGGCCTTGCGCAGCAGCTGGTCGCGAAAGCACAGCAGGCGTCCTCCTTCCTGAACCCAGAAATCCTCGCCATCGAGCCGGAAAAGCTGGAAAAGTATATGCAGCAGCCGGAGCTGGCGCTCTACCGTCATAACATCGAGGACATCACCCGTGCCAGAACCCACACCCTCCCCGCAGAACAGGAAGCGCTGCTGTCCCAGTTTGCCGAGGTAAGCGGCTCCCCCGACCAGGTCTTTACGATGCTCTCTAACGTCGATATCGAATTTGAAGACGTCATCGACGAAAACGGCAATCCCTCCCCCCTGTCCAATGGCAACTTCGGCGTATACCGTGAGAGCAAAAGCCAGGCCGTCCGCAAGGATTCCTTTGAAAAGCTCCACGGCGCGTACCATAAACACATCAACACCATCGCCGCCAACTACACCGGCCAGGTACGCTTTGACAATGCCTATGCCCGGATCCGCGGGTATAACTCCGCCTGCGAAGCGGCGCTGTTCGCGGCCAATGTCCCGCTGTCGGTCTACGATTCTTTGGTGGAAGCGATCCACGGGGCGCTGCCGACCATGCGCCGGTACCTGGAGCTGAGAAAGAAAGTGCTGGGGCTGGACGAGCTGAATATGTACGATCTCTATGTCCCGATGGTCGACGAAATCGAGTACCCGATGCCTTTTGAAGAAGGCAAAAAGCTGGTCAAAAAAGCGCTGGCGCCGCTCGGTAAGCGGTATGCGCAGCTTTTGGACGAAGCCTTTGCAAACCGCTGGATCGATGTCTATGAAAACAAGGGCAAGTCCTCCGGCGCTTATTCCTGCGGCGTTTACGGCGTCCATTCCTTTGTGCTGTTAAACTACACCGACACCCTCGACGACGCCTTCACCCTCGCCCATGAGCTGGGCCACGCGATGCACTCCTACTTCTCCAACGAAGCGCAGGCGTACGCAAACTCCAACTACTTTATCACCGTCGCGGAGGTCGCTTCGACCGTCAATGAGGTGCTGCTGACCAAATACCTCCTCGCGACCGAGACCGACTCCAAACGGCGCGCCTATATCCTCAACCATTTCCTCGAGGGCTTCCGCACCACCGTTTTCCGCCAGACCCTGTTCGCGGAGTTTGAGCGCAAGGCCCATGAGCTGGATCAAAGCGGCACGCCTTTGACCGCTGAGGTGCTGAACGGCATCTACCACGACCTGAACGCCCTGTATTACGACGGCGCGACCGTCAACCCGATGCAGGATGTCGAATGGGCACGGATCCCCCATTTCTACACCGCTTACTATGTCTATCAGTACGCCACCGGCTTCTGCTCGGCCGTTGCCATTGCAAACGACATCCTGACCACCGGTGACGCCTCTCGGTACCTGAAATTCCTGACCACTGGCGGCAGCGACTACCCGCTGGAGGAACTCAAAATTGCCGGCGTAGACCTGACCAAGCCGGACACTGTCGCCAGCGCGATGAAGGTGTTCAGCGACAGCCTGGACGAGCTGGAGGCCCTGCTGGCCAAATAACCAAGACGGATTTCCCGCAATACGGCTTTTTATACGCAACGGCCCCTACAAAATCAAATCGTAGGGGCCGCGCGCATCCTCAGTATATGCGCAGGATCAGAAAGGACTCTCTATGACTGCAAGCGAATGCCTCTCCCGCTGCCGCACCAGCGGCATCACCCTCGGCGCCCTCTCCATCCAAATGGAAAGCGCCGCAGCAGAACATACCCATATCCTCTCCCGCCTGGACGACCTTCTTGCGGTCATGGAAGAGGAGGTGGAAAGCGCCCTTGCATCCCCTGTCTTCTCGGTCAGCGGGCTAACCGGCGGGGACGGGTACCTGTACGAAAAATACCGGAAGGAAGGGGGGTCCCTCTTGGGGAAAATCCCTTCTCTGGCGACCGCTTATGCCCTTTCCGCCTCCGAGACAAACGCCGCTATGGGGCGGATCGCCGCTTGCCCGACGGCCGGTTCCTGCGGGATTGTACCGGCCTGTCTGCTGGCGGTCAGCCGGGTGCGGAAGATCAAGCGGGAAAAGGTGCTGGAGGCCCTCGCCTGTGCCGGGCTTCTGGGAATGCTGATCGATGAGCACGCCTCCCTCGCCGGCGCCCAGGGCGGCTGCCAGGCCGAGTGCGGCAGCGCTTCTGCCATGGCGGCCGCGGCTGTAGTCGAGATGCTGGGCGGGACGCCGGAAATGGCGTTCCATGCGGGCGCGATTGCGATCAAAAATATGCTGGGGCTGGTCTGCGACCCGGTGGCCGGGCTGGTAGAAATCCCCTGCATCAAGCGGAATGTCGGCGGGGTGTCGGTCGCCCTTTCGGCTGCCGACCTGGCCCTGGCCGGCGTCACCAGCCGGATCCCCTTTGACGACGCGGTAGACGCGATGAACCGGGTCGGGAAAGCCCTGCCCCAGGCTCTGCGGGAAACAGCCCTCGGCGGCCTTGCGACGACCGAAACCGGCAAAGCCATGCAGAAGAAGGTTTTCGGATAACCCTGTTTTGAGAAATGACGTCTTATGAAAGAGTATCTGATATGCAAAAAGCTGGAGGTTCACCAATGAGCACCAAAATCGCCGTTCTCTCCGATATCCACGGCAACGACCTCGCCTTATCCGCCGTCTTGCAGGATGCGCAGGAGCAGGGTGCAGAACAGTACGTTGTAACCGGTGATCTCGTCAGCGATTTTCCCTATGGAAGCCATGTAATTCATCTGCTGCGAAATCGAAATGCCCTGATCATCCGAGGCAATCGGGAGGAATATATCCTGCGCTGCCGGGAAAATCCAGCTGACTTTTCCGCCCCGCAGTTTCGGCCGATTGTAAGAGCGGCCGCTGAGCTGTCGGAGGAAGATGCCGCGTATTTATCTGGGTTGCTGGAAACCGTCTGTTTTTCGGTCGAACAGCTCCGTTTTTATGCAGCGCACAGTTTGTCACTTGAGCAGACGGAAACGTTTCCATTAGAAGCCGCAGATGTTTTCCTCTGCGGCCACACCCATCAGGCAGATTTTCAGCTTCTTTCCGGTTCCCGGCATTTTATAAACGCTGGGTCGGTCGGCAACAGCCTGCTGCCAAGGTACACAGCGGAATACCTGCTGCTGGATATCGATGGAAGGAATCTGCACATCTCTCACCGAAAGATCCCCTGGGATTACGGACAGATGGAGAACCGGCTCATGGCCCTGCCGGACGGATATGACATCGACTGGTACCGGATGCTGATGGCGACGGCGGAAACCGGTGAAAACTGGGGCGTGCAGATGTTTGACCGGTATCATGCCATCCGGCAGCAGCGAAACCTCCCGGATGGGCCAATTCCGCTGGAAATCTGGGATGAGCTGATGGAAACGATGGGATTTCGGAAATATCTTTCCCGTTTCTCCCGCAATTCTTGACAATTTTTCTTTTTCCTTCTACAATAGGAATTGGCTTAAAATATAGAGAGGTTCTCCGAAAACCTCCGCGAAAGGTTGTTATACAAATGAAACGTACCGAAATTGCGCAGCTGCATAAATCCTATGCAGAGCTGGATGGCCAGACTGTCACTGTCGCCGGTTGGATCAAGACCAGCCGCGACTCCAAAGCCGTCGGCTTCCTCTCCATTGGCGACGGCAGCTGTTTTACGCCCCTGCAGATTGTCTATGACGCGGACAAGCTCGCAAACTTTAAGGAAATCACCAAATACGGCGTCGGCGCGTCTGTCGTTGTCACCGGTAAGGTCGTCGTCACCCCCGGCGCAAAGCAGCCCTACGAGATCCATGCGGACGAGGTGCTGCTCGAAGGCGCATCCTCTCCCGACTATCCTCTGCAGAAAAAGCGCCACACGCTGGAATACCTGCGGACGATCTCCTACCTGCGCCCCCGCACCAACACCTTCCAGGCGGTTTTCCGCATCCGCTCGACGATTGCCTATGCCATCCACTCCTTCTTCCAGGAGAGAGGGTTCTGCTATGTCCACACGCCCCTGATTACCGCCAGCGACTGCGAGGGCGCC
>CAYWRQ010000056.1:0-16160 GCA_964460915.1 uncultured Oscillospiraceae bacterium | reverse complement strand
TTGAGCCTTTGGCTCATTCATTTTTCAATTTACACCATTATACGGCCACGGCCTTCCCGAAACGTGGATTCTGTTTTTCATTATAGCATAAAATTATAACTCTTTCCATCATTTTACAAAAGGAGCGCCGGCAAGGACGGATAGGTTCGCTCACTGTTTCGCATCGTTTTATTTACCCTGCCGCAAAGAGAATCCTATATAACGAACGCATATTTAATTTCACACAGAAAGAAAGACAGCACAGAAAGCAATCCTCCTATGCTGTCTCTTATTTTTATAAGCGCCCTACGGAATTTGACGTAAGCGAACGCCGCACCGTTTTTCTATCTGTTCAGCTGAATCTCACTTCTCCGGCGAGATGATATACTTGCCGTTTGCCCGCAGCTCCGGTTTTGCAAGGATGTCTGCCAATTCTTCCAGGCTCGCCACCGCATAGACCATGCTGGAAACATCCAGCCGCCCGGAGTCGATCAGCTCCAAGGCCCGTTTCTGGGTATACAGGTTGATGTAGGACGCCTTCATCTCGATCTCCTTTTGGAAGACTTCAAAGGGCTTGATGGCAATCGTATCGTCCGGCTTGGTCAGCCCGAACATCATTACCGTCCCCTTATTGCCGACAAGATCAATCGCCTGTTCAATCGTAGCGGTACGCCCGACACACTCAATGACCGTGTTGACCCAGGTCATGCCCGCCGCCGCGAGGGCCGCTTTTACGTCCTCATGCAAGGGGTCGATGCAGGCATCCGCCCCCAGCTGCTTTGCAATGGCGCGTTTGCTTTCGACCGGCTCCAAAAGGGCCGTCCGGGCAGCGCCCGCAAGCCTGGCCAGCTGAAGCATCAACAGGCCGATCATCCCGCCGCCGATGACAACCACGCTGTTGCCCGGACGAATATTGCACATATCAATCCCGTGCAGGCAGCAGGCGACCGGCTCGGTCATCGCGCCCTGTTCAAAGGTGGTATGCGCCCCCAGCTTATACACCTGGCGCTGGTTTACGCTGCAATATTCGGCAAAACCGCCGTTTACGGTCGTGCCGTAGCCGATCATATCGGTGCAGAAATGGGCGATGCCGTTCCGGCAGAAATCACATTTGCCGCAGTAGCAGTTCGGGTCGATGCATACCCGGTCGCCGGGCTTGCAGTTGGTGACATCCGCGCCGATCTCTGCGACAATACCGGAAAACTCATGGCCGAGGATCGTGGGCGGCGTGACGTCGGCCGCGCCCTTATCCCCCTCGTAGATGTGCACATCGGTTCCGCACACGCCGCAGGCCTTGACCTGGATCAAAACGTCCTCCGGGCCAACCTTCGGCATCGGCGAGTCCTCTACCCGCAGATCATGCTTCCCATAAAATACCGCGCTTTTCATCAAAATACCTCCATCATATCTGTTTTGATTTATACTTATGTTTAACTCCCGGTTGTAAGTACATTATAGCAAAAGGGCCCCCCGCCCTTCAAGAGAAATACCGACTAATTTTGGATATGATTTATTGGATAGGTCGCACAACTGTGCTTCTATTGCAAAAAAAAATCCGGTATGTTATACTATGTAAAACTTATAGTTATCACCAGATGAAAAGGAGACACATTCCATGCGCGACTCCGGCATGACCACCATTGAGGTCAAGAAAATAAACCGCAGTAAGGTGTACGGCCTGATCTATCAGGAACGCTCCATTTCCAAGCAGGAAATCTCACACAAGCTCCAGATGGGTTTAACCACGGTGACGCAAAACCTGAAATCCCTGGAAGAGGAGGGACTGATCTGCCGCACCGGTTACTATGAGTCCACCGGAGGGCGGAAGGCGCAGGCCATAGAGATTGTCCGCGACGCCAAAATCGCAATCGGTGTATTTATCCTCAAGAAAAAATTTATCCTCACGGCCGTCAACCTCTACGGGGAGATCTGCCGGCAATCGACCGTGGAAACCGGTTTTTCCCGGGATGAAGCCTATTATAAGTTCCTCGGCAAAGAGATCATGCGGTTCGCCAACTCGGTCCAGCCCGACCCTGACCGCATCGCCGGAGTCGGCATCGCCATACAGGGGATTATTTCCCCCGACGGCAGCACGGTAAAATACGGAGAACTGCTCCGGCATACCGGCCTGAAAATGGAGGACCTGACCCGCTACATCCCCTATGAATGTGCCCTGGAGCACGACTCTAAGGCGGCAGCGTACGCGGAAATCTGGAATCGGCCGGATATCCGGGATGCAGCGGTTTTCCTGATCAACAAAAACCTCGGCAGCGCCCTCATCACCGGCGGCGAAGTGCACCACGGCAAATCGATGCGCAGCGGGACGATCGAGCATATGTGCATCGTCCCGGGCGGAAGGCCCTGTTACTGCGGCGGGCACGGGTGCCTGGAGGCGTACTGCTCCGCGGAAAGCCTGCAAAAAGAGATCGGGCAGCCCTTTGACGCCTTTTTTGCCTCTCTGCGCAGCGGCGACGCGCATCGCATGAAGATATGGGATCAATATCTTGATAAGCTGGCAGACGCAATCCGCAGCGTCAACACCGTCATAGACTGCGACATTCTCATCAGCGGCTTTTTGGCCCCCTATTTCACCGCAGACGACCTATCGGCGTTACAGCGCAAAATTACAAGCGCCCCCTTCTTTGCCGACAGGGACATCGCCATCATCCTGGGACAGTACGGAGAAGTGGCGCCGGCGATCGGCGCGGCCCTTCCGTTTGTCCGCAGGGTCATTTCAAAAATATAACGCGTACGGAGGGACAACATGATCAGGCCAATTGTTCGGGACATCCTTTTCCTGGGGAAGAAATCCGTTCCTGCCACCAAGGCGGATATTGCCGTCGGAGATGATCTTCTGGATACCCTAAAAGCAAACACCGGCCATTGCGTCGGCTTAGCCGCCAACATGATCGGTGTGCACAAAAATATCATTGTATTTGATACCGGGATGTTTTTCCAGGTGATGTATAACCCCATGATTACGAAAAAGGAAGGGCTGTACCAAACGGAAGAGGGCTGCCTTTCCCTCGACGGCGTCCGCCCGGCGGCTCGCTACCAAAAAATTACCGTCCGGTTCCAGGACGGGGACTTCCGTTGGCATACCACCTCTTACTCCGGGTTTCCCGCCCAAATTATCCAGCACGAAATTGACCACTGCAATGGGATCATCATCTGAAGCGGCCGCTCTCAGTCCACGCAGGTCATAATGTCGAGGATCTCCCGGTCGGTTTCCTTCATCCCGTCATGGCCCAGGCGGCAGATATTATGAATCGTATTTTCCACGCCCAGCGAGACGATGCCGTCGCCGCCGTAAAACTGCTGGCCCATCTTATACATCTCATAGCCCAACAGGCCCGCGTCGACCGCAATCGCAATCTTAGCGGCGCAGGACGCTTTCGCCCCGTCGCAGACGATGCCGGACGTAACCGCCAGCGCGTTGACGACCGTATGGGCGACTTCGGTAAAACGACTGCCCTGCAGCCAGGCAATCCCCGCGCCCGCCGCCGCACCGGCCGAAACCGCGCCGCAGTAGGCCGACAGGCAGCCGATGCCGGTTTTGATATGGATCGCCAGCAGATTGGAAACGAGCAGCGCACGGTAAACCGTATCCGGATCCGAATGTAGATAAGCCGCGTACTCCAGCACCGGCAGCGACGCCGTCATGCCCTGATTGCCGGAACCGGAATTGATCACGACCGGCAGCTCACAGCCGTTCATCCGGGCATCCGAACCGGCGGCCGCCCTCGCCTTGGCGCGGGTCCTGACGCCGTCCCCTTCGTTTTGCAGCAGCACCTTCCCGATATTGGCGCCGTAATTCCCCCGCAGCCCCTCGTCCGCAATTGCGGTGTTATAGGCGATCTGCCGGTCCAGGGTTTCCCGTACGTCCTCGAGGTCGGCAATCTCCGCGTACCGGCAGATCCCCTCGACCGTCAGCACCTCATATCCGGGCTTTTCCGCCGTCTGGGCATCCGGCAGCGGAAGATCCAGCAAAACCTCCCCATCCTTTTCCAGATAGACAATCTGGTCATGGGTATCGGCAATCTTCGCGGCGGCCGAGTGTGTACCATCCTCCACCCGGACGGTGATGCTGAGCAGCCGTCCGTCGTCCGCCTGACGGAGTGTAATGCCGGCCGTTTCCATCCATCGGGCAAAACGGACCTTTTCTTCTTCCGTAACCTTGGAAAGGACCTCCAGCTTTAAATCCTCCCGCCCGGCGACAACCCCAATGCCGGCGGCCGACTCCAATCCCTTGGCGCCGCCCGTATGGGGGACAATGACGCTTTTTACGTTTTTGATGATATTCCCGCTGGCCTCCACCGAAACTTTACTGGGGATCCTTCCCAGCAGGCTGCGGGCCTTTGCCGCACAGTACGCCACCGCAATCGGTTCCGTACAGCCCATCGCCGGAACCAGTTCTTTTTTCAGGATTTCCGTATACTGCCGGTACATTTTGTCATGCTTTTCCATATTCTCACCGCACCCTTTGATTCTCGCGCTTCCCTGCCTAAACGTAAGTGTATTATACCCTTTTTCCGACCGGAAGTAAAGGAAAAAAACAGTTCAGGGCCGGAACGACAAATTGTCTCGATCCATGAAAAATATATGCTAAGATAAAGATAAGCGCTATGCCCCGATTTTTCATTGGAAAGGATGTTGTTTTATGAATACACGGCAAGGCCTGGTTGTCCTGGAATATCCCTATCTGTATGCCGGGTGGAAGGTTGATACACTGGAGCCGCTGCACGCCGTTTCAACGCGGAAAGGCTTTTCCGCAGGCCGGCGGGCGCTGGAGGATTACCGTCTCTGCGGAGTATACGGCAAGGCGGGCTTCCCTATGAGATTGTGACTATCGACGGAAGCCCCTATCCCGATTTGGAGCCGTATCAGGCTATCCCGCTCCATTTTGCCGCAGAATGTCAAAGGGCGGTAACTGAAAACAAAAAGGTGCTCATCTCTTCCGGATACTGCGCTTTTGCCCCGGCCATTGCCGGCGGCCTACAGCAGGCCCTCGGCCAGGATCAAAAAATCTGCGTAGTCTGGATCGACGCCCACTGCGACAACGTCATCGTCGAAGAATCCCAGCACGGCGATCTCCGCTTTGTCGGGTTCCCTCTTTCCACCATTGCCGGGCAGACGATGGAAAGCTGGCGAAAAACGTATTGCAGGCTGGAACGCCCCTGCTCAGGCGAACAGGTCCTTGTGGGCGACGGCCGCCGCACCGGGCCGGAGGGGCTTGCCAACCTAAAACGGGCCGGGATTCCCAGAGTAACGGAGGAAGAATTCGAAGACTCCGCCTGCTGGAAGAAAAGGGTCGATGCCCTGTCGGAAAAGGCCGACGCGATCTTTTTGATGGTCGACGTCGATATTCTAAACAGCGCCTGCGTCCCTGCCTACTTCCGCCGGGAACCGGGCGGACACGGCATCTCCAAGGTCATGGAAAATATCCGAATTGTTATGGAAACCGGGAAGGTCGCCGCTTTTGCCTGTTTCTGCGTCGATTTTGACAAGTATGCCGACGGCGGAGATATTACCTATCTCAACGGTATGCGGGTAATCGGCGCCGGGCTGGAGGCCTGGAAAGGATAAAAATCGCAGGAAAATATCAGAAAGGACGTGCACCATGGATAAAATCGAGCAAAAAATTCTCGCCATCATTGAAAACCACCGGGAGGAGATTACCCAGCTCGGACGGGACATTTTCACCCACGCGGAAATGGGTTATAAAGAGTACCGTACCGCCGAAATCGTCCGCCGCAAGCTGGAACAGCTCGGCATTTCCGCCCAGACCGGGCTGGCCGTCACCGGGGTCAAAGGCTATCTAAAAGAAAAACAGGACAACCAGCCGGTTGTCGCCGTGATCGGCGAGCTGGACGCCCTTCCGATCCCCGCCCATCCGGATGCGAACCCGGAGACCGGCGCCTCCCACTGCTGCGGCCATAATGCCCAGATCGCCGGGATGCTGGGGGCGGCAATCGCCCTGTGTGATCCGGAAATCCGGGACGCGCTGGACGGGAATGTCGCTTTTATGGCGGTCCCGTCGGAGGAATTTGTCGACACCGAATTCAAAAACGGCCTGATGGAACAGAGGATTATCCGGTACGGCGGCGGGAAAAGCGAGCTGATCCGGATCGGCGCCTTTGACGATATCTCGATTGCCATCGGCCACCATATCGCGCCGGACGTCCCCGGATACGCCCTAGCCAACAATACGACCAACGGCTTTGTCAACAAGATTGTCACCTTCCGCGGGAAATCCGCCCATGCCGCCGGTTCGCCCCACCTGGGCATAGACGCCCTAAACGCGGCCGTCCTTGCGATGCACGCCATTGATCTGCAGCGGGAAACCTTCCGGGATGAGGACAGCGTCCGCATCCACAGCTACCTTCCCCGCGCCGGAACCGCCATCAACGTCATCGCCGAGGAAACCTGCCTGGAAAGCTCGGTGCGGGGGAAAAATATCCGCGCCATGAAGGATGCCGGCGAAAAATACGACCGGGCAATCCGCGCCGGGGCGATGGGGCTTGGCTGCCAGGCGGAAATTATCACGGTTCCCGGCTATCTGCCCACCGTTCCGCTGGAGCACCCGGAACTGATGAGCGAGGTCTTGGAGGATCTGTCCGCATATGAAAAGGAGTGCGGCACGGAATACCCGGTGGCCTACCGGAACAGCGACTACCATGAAGCCGGATCGACCGATTTCGGCGAGGTTTCTTCCATCCTTCCTCTGTACCAGTTCCGCACCGGCGGATACACGGGAGAGCTGCACAACTCCAATGTCCGGGTAACCGATGAACAGCTGGCCTATGTGGAACCGGCAAAGATCTTTGCGTTGATAGCTTACCGCCTGCTCAAAGATGGGGCTGCCGAAGCAGGCAAGACCATTGCCCAGTTTACGCCCGTTATGAGCAAGGAAGACTATTTCCGGTTTATGGAGGAGATGGACCGGAAAGAAACCTATCCGGACAAGGGTTAATCCGAAGGAAAATCAACAGGTTTTCCAGCACGCCCGATAAAACGACAAAAAGCCCGGTATAAACTGGGCTTTTTTGATGGAGAGAAGATGGAGGGAAAGATGAGCGGAGCAGTTTTTTCAAAGATCTACGCGGTTACCCGCCGCATCCCCAAAGGAAAAGTCGCGACCTACGGCCAGATCGCCCTGCTGGCCGGGATTCCCCGCGGGGCGCGGATTGTGGGCTACGCAATGGCCTCCTGCCCGGCGGGGAGCGGTGTCCCCTGCCACAGGGTCGTCGATCGTTTGGGCCGGACAAAACCCGCCTTTGACACCTACGCTCCCGGGACGCAGCGCATACTGCTGGAAAGGGAGGGCGTCCTTTTTCGGGAAGACGGCACAGTCGATCTGTCCCGCTGCCGGTGGATGCCAAAGGAATAAAGCAGGCGCGCTGCCCAAAGAGGGAGCCTATCTGATTATTTCCGGTTCCGATAAGCGGAAAGAAACGCCATAAAATGCTCTTTAAATTTCTTTTCGGCTGCGGTCAGTTCGTTTTTCCGTGCCTCCAAAAAATAGACATCCCTTTTGAATTCCGGGTCGACAATTTCCTTGATCACCACCTTTTTTCGATCCGTATAATTCTGAAAAATCGGCTGCTTGACCTGATCGTCCAACAGGATGCCAACTCCGCGCCCCCGCAGGGCAAATTCAACAATTCATGTATTTTCGGAAGTCTCCAACGCAATGTTGGGATAAATCCCTTCTTTGGTATAGTTGGCAATATTGGCGCTGAAAACCTGGTATTCCTTCCCTTTGATCGCCAAGGGCACATCGGTTAAATCTCGAAAGGAAATCGCGCCCTTCCGGCTAAGCTCATGAAAAAGCGGGATAATCGCCAGAAAACGGTTGGTCATAATATAGGTCCCGCGAAAATACTCCGTGTCAAAAGGGCCGGTTCCAAAGCCGAGGTTGGCTTGATGAGAAATAAACGCATCCTTTAGGGCCGAGTCGGGAAATTCTACGGCATTTAAGATAATGCTGGGATATTTATCCTGAAAAGACAAAAAGAAATCCAGCCCGATCCCCTGTAAAAGGCCGTAGGTCGAATAAATATTCAGCGTCTCTTTATCGAGGTTCGGCGTCTTTTCAATCGACTTTATTTTCTGAAAAATCAAGTCGATATCCTAAGCCTGGTTATACAGGCGGGCGGCGTAAACCGTCGGAGTAATCCCCTGGGTCGTGCGTTCAAAAAGGCGCAGCTGCATTTCCGTCTCCAAGCGTACAATCACCTTTGATACCCCTTGTGGAGTCATATACAGCTTTTCGGCCGCCTGGCTAAAAGAATGGCAGGTATATACGGTCGAGAAAACCCGCAGTTCGTCTGTGTTCATCCGGCACCTCACCCTATCCTGAAAGATTTGCGTCAAGATCTTTTTTCCATTATATCATATTCCGATAAAACATACAATCGGTCATTTTCCGGCAGGGATAGGCAGGGATGATAAGGACATCCTGATGATGTATCTGAATACGAATTAGCAGGAAAACGATATATCGAAATTTTGTTATGAAATGCTGCGTTCGCCCCGCCTTATTATTGATTTTTCTTTTGATTCATGATAAGATGAAAAAGAAAAAGTTTAAGCAATTTTCTTCGCACATCAGGGATTGTCTTTAAAATATAGCCGGAAAGGATGAAAAAAATGGCACAATTTGATCAACGATTTGCCAAACACGAACAGGAATTACGTACGCTATATCTCCAACTATACCGCGGCGACCAGGGCGCCTACGACGCGCTGGTGGAAAGTCTGCGCGGTTATGCCGACGCACGCAGCGAACCCCTGCAGCTATTGGACGCGGCCCGGGAAGAACATCCCCGCTGGTACGCCGACCGCACGATGCTCGGGATGTGTTTATACATCGGAGCGTGGGCCAAAAACCTGACCGGCGTACGGGAAAAGCTGGATTACCTGCAGGAGTGCGGCGTAAATTATCTGCACCTGATGCCGTTCCTGGAAAGCCCCAAGGGGAAGAGCGACGGCGGATATGCCGTATCGGATTTTACCAAGGTGCAGCCGGAGCTGGGGGATATGAAAACCCTGGAGCAGCTGACCGACGCCTGCCGGAGAAGAGGGATCAGCGTCTGCATGGATTTCGTCATGAACCATACCAGCGACGATCATGAATGGGCGAAAAGAGCCCGCGCCGGCGAAAAGGAATATCAGGACCGCTATTTCTTCTATCCCGACCGGGTCATGCCGGACGCATTTGAGCAGACCATCCCGGAGGTATTCCCGACCACGGCCCCTGGAAGCTTTACCTGGCTCCCCGATACCCAGAAATGGGTCATGACCAACTTCTACCCGTTCCAATGGGACCTCAATTACGGAAACCCCGTCGTATTCAACGAGATGATCGGCTTTATGCTGGCTCTCGCCAACAAAGGTATCGACGTAATCCGCATCGACGCCGTCCCCTATATCTGGAAGGAGCTGGGCACCTCCTGCCGCAACCTGCCGCAGGTCCATCAGATTGTCCGGATGATGCGGATGATCTGCGAAATCGTCTGCCCCGGCGTCCTGCTCCTGGGCGAAGTCGTCATGGAACCGGAAAAGGTCGTCCCCTATTTCGGAACGGTCGACAAGCCGGAATGTCATATGCTGTATAACGTCACAACCATGTGCACGACCTGGCATACGGTCGCCACGGCGGATACCCGCCTGCTGCGCCGGCAGATGGATATCCTTAACCAGCTGCCCAAGGAGTATGTCTTCTTAAACTACCTCCGCTGCCACGACGACATCGGATGGGGGCTGGATTATCCCTGGATGGAGCAGTTCGGCACCCAGCAGGTTCCGCATAAGCGCTACCTGTCTGACTTCTTGACCGGCCATTGGCACGGTTCCGACAGCAAGGGCGAGCTGTATAACGACGATCCCACCTCCGGCGATGCCCGGCTGTGCGGAACAACTGCCTCCCTCTGTGGGATTGAAACCGCGCGGAAAGAATGCCGGCTCCCGCAGCTGGAGGACTATATCCGCCGCGACCTTACCCTCCACGCCTTTATGCTGACCCAAAGCGGCCTGCCCATCCTCTATGCCGGCGACGAAATCGGCCAGGAAAACGATTATACCTATCATCTCGACCCCGAAAAGGCCGACGACAGCCGGTATATCCACCGCGGAAACTTCGACTGGGAAAAGGCTGAGCTGCGCAAAGAGCCGGGGACGGTACAGCAGCGGCTGTTTGACGGCCTGAAAAAGCTGGAAGCAATCCGCCGCAGTCATCCCGCATTCGACGGGGAAGCAAGCGTCTGGACGCTGAACACCTGGGACGACGCCGTTCTCGGCATCGGGCGCTGGAACGACGGGGAATGTGTACTGGGGCTGTTTAACTTCTCCGGCCAGGAGAGGACCGCTTGGATTAACGAAAGCGACCTGTGGAAGGATCTGCTGACGGGCGATATAAAGGAAGCCAGAGCGGTTACCCTGCTGCCCTTTGGATGCGCGCTTCTGGACCACGTCCGGTAAAACCGACCCGGCGGTACAATTTTTCCTTCTAACAAACGGGCGCCACTGCAATGATAATGGGCCTTCCCTTCCGTATGCATTTTGATCCGCCCGCAAAAACCTTCCGGCAGATACGGCCCGCCTATCCGCCGGAAGGTTTTTTGACTGCCTTTTCCGTACAGAAAATCTTGCTTTTCTGCGCAAAAACGGGTATACTGAGTTTATCGTGAATCGAAAGGATACGCCCATCATGACTCTCAAACAGATTGCCGCAGAAGCCGGCGTCAGCGCAATGACCGTTTCCAACGTCATCAACCATAACGATGACAAGGTTTCCGAGGAAACCCGCAAACGGGTACAGGCCATTATCGATAAATACCACTATACCCCCAATATGTCCGCCCGCAGCCTTTCTGCGCGCAATTCCCGCATCATCGCCATCCTGCTGCCGATTTATGCCCTTCCTCCCGATACCCTTCCAGGCGTCCAGGGTTCCTTTGCCGGTCCGGAATGGTCCAGCCCGCCGGAACAGCAGGTAAACTGCCTCTCCGACCATTATTCTAGCCTGCTGACCGGGCTGCTGGAGGCAAAGCTGAAAAGCAAAGGGTATTACGTCATGCTCCGCTCCTTCCAGCGGCTGGAGGAGGTACTGGACCTGCAGCGCAACTGGCAGGTAGACGGATGCATTATGATCACGCCGATGATCGACGATACCCTCAACCGCAGGCTCCTGCAGGCCAGCTCCTGCCCCATCGTCATGATCGACCGGAACTACCCGGACCTCCCAATGCTGTCGGTCGTGGTCAACGACTACCGCGGCGGCTACCTCGCGGCGGAGGCCTGTATCCGGCACGGGCACCGGCGGATCGCCTTCATCAGCACCACCATACCGAGCGCAATCTCCCTTTCCAGCGTTATTTTCAGCCGCTATCAGGGCTACCAGGCCGCCCTCCGGGACAGCTCGATCGCCGAAAACCCGGAACTGGTCTTCGGTTTTCCCAACACCTATGAGGGCGGGAAAAGATGCTGTGACGAGATCCTGCGGCTCCCACCGGACAGACGGCCGACGGCGGTTTTCGCGACTTCGGATAATCTCGCCATTGGTGTTCTGCTGCGGCTGCGGGAAAAGGGCATCCGCGTCCCGGAGGAAATGAGCGTCATCGGCTACGACGATATTCCGGCAGCATCCCTGCTCATGCCGAAGCTGACCACCGTCGCACAGAATATTGATGAAAAGGCTGCGGCGGCTGTCAAACTTTTACAGCGGGCGATTGAAGACCCGGAAATGCGCAGCCAAATAATCCAGATTGATGTAAAACTCGTAGAACGGGAAACGATCGGCATTTGTCAGAGAAACGAACAATGAATAACCTCGTCCATGTTTGAAACGGAACATGGACGAGGTTATTTCATAGGATATGCTTATAATACGCTTAAACCCGTTCTTTCGAGAACGCAATCGATCCCCAGCCGATCTTACGGATCAGGCCGCTGCGTTCGCCAAACTGAAGCCGGTCGTCAAAGACGGAGGGGTCCGCGATGATCGATTCGCATACCCGAATCGTATCGCCGACAATTTCCTTTGGCGTACCCAGCAGCGCATGGCCGGGATACAGGCTGTCAAACGCATCAATCCGGCCCATCAGCCGCTCCAGCCCCGTTTTATAGGCGCGGATCGTCATATAGTCGGAGTATTCCCCGCCGGGCAGCTGGCCAAAAATAAAGGTCGGGGTCGAGCAGATCGAGTCCCCGCTGAACAAAATCCGCTTCTTATGGTCGAGAAGCCCCGCGCACCCGGCGCTGTGGCCCGGGACATGGACTACCTCCAAAATCTCGCCGCCGCCCAAATCGAAGGTATATCCCTCGTCGACCGGGACAATCTCATAAGGATGGAAGGGTACAAGATCAGCCGGGGTAAAATAGCTCCCCTCCGTGGGGACAAAATTCCGCCCGCCCTCCGGCGTCATCATGGCCCGCAGCGGCTGCTCGTCATACCGGTGGATATACACCCGCGGGAACTGGACATTGCCCAGGACGTGGTCCCCGTGGAAATGGGTGTTGAACACCTCGTACGGCTTATCGGTCAGCGTCTCCACCAGCGCCTTCAGGTCCCCGATGCCAAAGCCGGTGTCGATCAGGATTGCCTTTTCCGCACCGATTACCAGATGCATCCAGGCATCCCCGCCCAGCCCGGGGCTTTTGCTGAGGATCGAATAGACGCCCTCGGTGACGGAAAATACCTCCACCAACGGATCGCAGTCATACCTGCGGGCTTTCCCCGCCGCACGGAGCTCCTCCAATTGGTTTTGACCCATTTGACCCTGTTTTTCGATGATCATGACAGTCATCCTTTCTTCTATAGAATATTCTATCAAAGGGGGAAATCACGAAAATGTCCAATTTTCCCCTAGGATTTACCCGGTTTTTGTGGTATAATAGAAAAAATGGCAAAAGGAATGAAAAGCCCATGCTGGAAAAATACAAACTCATGTTGGTAGATGATGAACCGTGGGCCTTAAGCGGCCTTGCGGAAATCATTGACTGGGAAGCGGAAGGCTTTACCGTCGTGGCCCGATGCGAATGTGGGGCCGATGCGCTCCGATCCGCTCCGCAGGTCCGGCCGGACGCCGTCATAACGGACATTCGGATGCCAGATATGTCCGGGATTCAGCTGATCCGCAGGCTGCAAAGCATCTTTCCCGTACAGTGTGTCGTCGTCAGCGCTTACTCTGATTTTGAGGTTGCACGGGAGGCGCTCCGCCTTTCCGCGGTCCATTATATTCTGAAGCCCCTTGTCGAAGAAGAAGTACGGGAGGCGGCCGCCCTCCTGCGCCAAAAGCTGGATACGACAGAACACTTTAATCCGGAACCTCCTCCCCCTTTACAGGTTGATCCGAAAACCCCAGAGTTTCAAACCCCATGGGGGGGGGTAAATTCCTGCTATCTGCTCTTATCTGAAAGCAGAATTTATTTGATGCCCTCCGCCGACCAGACAGAACACCGTCAGTTTATCCAAATCGGGGAGTTATACGGCGTTTTAACCGACCGGATCCCTTCTCCCCTTCCGCCCGACATCGGCGTCAGCATCTGCGCGCAGGATTTTTCCGACGCGGACTATTTGATCCAAACCGCTTCCGCTTCACTGGACGGGGGTTTCCTTTTCGCGCCTTCAACCCCACTCGGAAAAAACCAGCTGTCCGCTGCGGACATCCAGCTGTACCTGGTGGAGCATATGGGCGAAGATATCACGCTGAAAGACCTTGCCAGCCACTTTTATCTGACCGAAACATATCTTTGCGACCTTTTCAAGAAGCAAACCGGTGATACCATCCTCGGATTTTTGCGCAGGATCCGGATCCACCGTGCAAAGCGGCTGCTGGAAAAAAGCCACATTACCCTGCGGGAGGTTGCCTACCAATGCGGCTACAGCGATTATTCCTACTTTGGACGCCATTTTAAGGCGGAGGTTGGCATTACGCCCGACCTCTACCGCAAAGAAAAGCGATATAGCTGACCTTTGCGGCGGCCCTCCGGCTTTTTAAGGAACAGCTGCACCGGCAAAGAGGGCTTACTTCTAATTTCATCCACACTCCGGGACGGCATATTCCTATGCCGTCTCTTTTTCTCGCCCGGAATTGCGCGGGATGTGCAACTCCACGACCGTATAATAGCCTTCCTTTGAGCGGATAACCAGGTGCGCGTGCTCTCCAAAGGTCAGCTTCAGCCGCCGGTAAATATTGGGAAGGCCGATGCTGATCTTCTGGTCCGCCGCATAATCCGGACCGCTGCTGAGCCTGGCCGTTTCGTCCTCGGTGTTTTTCATCTTGCGCACGATCGCGTCCAGCACATCCTCCGGCATACCGATGCCGTTATCCGCCAGCCGGATCACCAGCCTTTCATCCCGGATAAAGGTCTGCACCAGCATAATCCCTCCCCGCCGGCCTACAAAAGCATGGAGCAGGATATTTTCCGCCAGCGGCTGCAAAAGCATCGAGAGGACCGGCCACGAAAGGGTATCCGGCTCAATATCCTCCAAAACCCGGTAGCGGCCAGGAAAACGGACGTCCATCACCGAGAGGTAGCTGCCCAGGTTTCCCAACTCATCCTCCAGCTTCACCATCGTCGGGGAATACAGCGAATACCGGCACATTTGCGACATATCGCCCACCAGCTGCTCTACTAGCGAAGCTCCATACTGGTGAGCAAGCGCACGCACTGATTCTAGTGTATTAAAAAGAAAATGCGGATTAATCTGACTCCTATAGGCAAGCATCTCCGCTTGGATCTGGGATAACCGCGCCTCATAGCTGTTCGCGATCAATTTCTGCTCTCGCTGCATAGATTCGCGCAGCTCGATCATTGTACTGTTGATTACTGCGGAAATTGGTTTCAACTCCGCAATCACTGGGTGCCGAACCATGCAGTGTTCCGTACCGGATTGACGGATATCCTCTGTCATGTTATAAATATCCCTGCGGACTGTTATCAGGATCGTCAGTATCAGTACCATTATCGCTAAAATTACTACCATCGTAATCATGATCACAAGACTGCGCATCTGATCCAAGGAGGCCATAACAGATTGTTTCGGCGTCAGATATACCAATTCCCAGTTAGAATGTTCAATCTGCATACCGTTGACATAATACTGCTCATTCCCAAAAGTCCATAAAAGCTCCTGTGAATTTACATCTATCTGAGCAAAAAAATTCTGCTCTTCCTCCGACAATTCTCTCGAGCTAACAACAGGTATACCTTCCTCGCAAAGGAAAACCAAACTATCTGAATAAGTAGAAAGGAACGAACTGTCTAAAAGTGCGCTCAGTTTATAGATGACACCGCAGATAATCGGATTATACTGGTACCGATATCCATCAATGTTGCCATAGACTGGAAACAGAAATACAACATATTTTTCCCCGCTGTACTCGATAATCGGGGAAAAAAACGGAGTCCGGAAGACCATCTCGTCCTCCAGTCCAGCCACCGTTACAGCTTCTTCTATGATATCAATATACGAATTGGTGATCGATATTTTCCTTCCGCGATTGGAAAGAAGAACAATGTCGGTAAAGCCATCGCCATAAACGCTAATGTAAGTCATTGTATCAGATACAGCGGATTTGGCATTGAGCACTATACTGGGCTGTTCAGACAGAAGATATTGCTGAACAACAGAAGAATACGCAGCCAGCTGAGCAGATTCCTGGGAAGATGTCAAAATATGCTCAATCCGCTCCTGCGACGCACCCGTAATCCGTTGGAAACTGTCTTCTGCCTGCTCACTGGCCACATGGACAACTCCAAAGACATAATATAGGAAAATTGTAACCATTGCTCCGCACACCAACATAAAAGAAAGAATCAATCCGTTTTGCAGGGAATAATTAATCTTATGTCTGGAAGACAACTTCCTACTGTTGAAACGGCCCCATAATGACACGTCCGCGCACCTCCATTTAGTAGAACGTTATGATAAGCATAGAAGTATGATAAGCATAGAAGGATTTGATCGGATTATTCATGATTTTCTAAAATTCATTCTAGCATAATGCACATAAAATCTTCAATACGAAAAGAGAAATCATCCGAAAATCGTCCTATAAAATCCGAAAATCGTCTCTTTCCATTTTGTGAAAAATCTATTATGATAATATCAACAAAGAAAAATCGCGGATTGTAAAATGAAGTTGCAGTAGTAAAAAAAAGGACCATAGCGA
>CAYWRQ010000055.1:0-16483 GCA_964460915.1 uncultured Oscillospiraceae bacterium | reverse complement strand
GTTCTACCATAAATTTTTGCTAACTATTGCAACTTGCTATTGCAATTTGCGATAAATTTTTATTCGATTTGTAAATGGTTACAAATTATCCTCGCTTTCATGTGCATATTGCACATCCATTTGCCCTGTTTTGGGCAAGAAATACGCGTAATCTGCAAAAGACAAAGCGGAAACCCCTAAAAGGCTCCCGCTTTGTACAAACGCCTTATTTATACCAAATATTGTCGACATAATCGCGGATCGAACGGTCCGCAGAGAAAATACCCGATTCCGCGATGTTGCGCAGGGACATCTGGTTCCATTTTCTCTGATCGGCATAGGTATTGCCGACGCACTGCTGAGCGAGACGGTAGCTGTCGAAATCGGCGAGCGACATATACTGGTCGTTCTGCAACAGATAGTTGATGATGGTGTCGAAATTCTTACCATCCAAACCGCCCCGGCGTACGAACTCAATAATATCGCGGAGATAGCCGTTGTTGTTGTACACGTTCCAGGAGTTATAGCCGCTCTTTTGCAGGGCAACCACCTCCGGCGTATTCATGCCGAAGATAAAGATGTTGTCTTTGCCGACCACATCGTAAATCTCGACGTTCGCGCCGTCCATCGTACCCAGCGTAACGGCGCCGTTGAGCATCATCTTCATGTTGCCGGTACCGGAAGCCTCTTTGCCCGCCTGGGAAATCTGCTCGGAAATCTCGGCGGCCGGATAGATGATCTCGGCCAGGGATACGCGGTAGTTTTCCAGGAAGATGACCTTCAGCTGGCCGTTCAGCGAAGAGTCGCGGTTGACGACATCGCCAATTGCGCAGATGAAGCGGATAATTTCCTTGGCCATATAATAGCCTGCGGAGGCCTTAGCGCCGAAGATGAAGGTTCTGGGTGTAATCGTCGCGCCGGCCTTGATCTGCAGGTAAAGGTGCAGAATTTCCAAAGCGTTCAGCAGCTGGCGCTTATATTCGTGCAGGCGTTTTACCTGCACGTCAAAAATCGAGTTCGGATCGACCTTAATGCCGTTGTGATCGGCGATATATTTTGCCAGGCGCTCTTTGTTCTGCAGCTTGATCTTTCCGAGGTTATCCAAGACGGCGTCGTCCTCCATGAATTTCTTCAGCTGGGAGAGCTGGGAAAGGTCATGGACATAGCCGTCGCCGATCAGGCCGGTAATCATATCCGCCAGCAGCGGGTTGCCCTGGTTGAGCCAGCGTCTTGCGGTAATGCCGTTGGTGACATTGGTCAGCTTGCCGGGATAGATATCGTTGTAATCCTTGAAAAGATCGTTTTTCAGGATATCGGAGTGCAGCTTGGAAACGCCGTTGACCGAGAAGCAGGCGATCAGGCAGAGGTTCGCCATCCGGACCTGGTTGTCGCCGATGGCGGCCATGCTGCCGATCATCCCGCGTTTTTCCGGGAAGTTTTCATATACATAGTTGCAGAAGCGTTTGTTGATCTCTTCCACAATGCTGGTGATACGGGGCAGATGATGCCGGAACAGGCTCATATCCCATTTTTCAAGCGCTTCGCTCATAACCGTATGGTTGGTATACGCAAGGGTATGGGTCGTGATATCCCACGCCTTTTCCCAGGAATAGCCGTACTCGTCCATCAGAATCCGCATCAGTTCCGGCACGCAGAGGGCCGGATGGGTATCGTTGATGTGGATAACCGCCTTTTCCGCCAGGTTATCCAGCGAGGGGTTGGTGCGCAGGTGGATCTGGACGATGTTCTGCAGGGAAGCGGAAACAAAGAAATACTGCTGTTTCAGACGCAGGCTCTTGCCCTCGATATGGTCGTCGGCCGGATACAGGACCTTGGAAATCGCCTCGGCGCGGTTGCCGCCCTCCATCGATTTCACGTGCTCGCCTCTGGCAAACCTGCCCATGTCGAAGGAGTCGATCGACTCCGCACTCCACAGGCGCAGCGAGTTGACCGCCTCGGAATCCTTGCCGGAGATCAGCAGGTCATACGGCACCGCCCGGACGGTATAGTAATTCTTGTGGGTCGTCTTAAGGCCGTTTACGCCCCATTCTTCCTTGACCTCGCCGTCAAAGTGGACTTCCTTGGCTTCATCACGCCGCGGGACCAGCCAATAACCGCCCAGCTCAAGCCAGTTATCCGGGAACTCCATCTGCCAGCCGTCGACGATCTTCTGCTTGAAGATGCCGAATTCGTAGCGGATCGAGAAACCGGTGATCGGGTATTCCATTGTGGTCGCAGCATCCATGTAACAGGAGGCAAGCCTTCCCAGGCCGCCGTTACCCAGACCTGCGTCCGGTTCCATTTCATAGATCTGCTCCAGGTCGAAGCCAAGCTCGGAGACAGCCTGTTTCATCTCGGCTTCTATGCTGAGGTTATACAGGTTGTTCTTCAGCGAACGGCCGACCAGGAACTCCATCGACATATAGTAGATGCGCTTTTTGTCGGAATGCTTGAGTTTGTCGTTGTACTCTCCTCTTTTATCCAGAAGTTTCTGCTGTACGACAGTCAGGACTGCACCATACATCTGGCGGATGGTGGCGTCATCCGCATCATAGCCGTAGTCAGCTTTAAGCGTCTTGACGATTTCGTCCTTCAGCTCTTTTACGGAATAAGACATGTAATTTTCCTCTCTTTCAAATATAAAAGTCGTCTGCCATCAAGTGGCAAACTTTCCTTACACGAAAAGGTGCGCCAATTTCCTTTCCGCACAGATATTCAGAAAGCGGTTGTTTCCTGAGTACCTGTGCCAAAAGGAACCTGCAAAAAACAAACCAGGATAAACATGAAAACACCCGTCCGGGCGAAAGGTAGCGTGTTTTTTGCCCGGACGGCTTATATTTTTTAAAGAATAATCAAAAATGTCAGGATTTTTAGGATAATCATCAGACAAGAATCAGATCGAACGGTACAGCTGGAGATATTTATCCGCAGATACATCCCAGGAGTAGTCCCCGCTCATGCCGTTGACCATAATCTGGTCACGTGTTTCCGGGTTGTACCAGATATCCAGCGCACGCTCAATGGCGTTATACATATCCCAGGCGTTATAGGACTGGAAGTTTACGCCGGTGCCGGTGCCCGCTTCCGGGTTAAACGGGATAACGGTGTCCTTCAGGCCCCCGACCGCGTGGACAACCGGGATTGTGCCGTAGCGCATCGAGATGAGCTGGGCCAGCCCGCAGGGTTCGGATTTACTGGGCATCAGGAACATATCCGCACCGGCATAGATCTTCTGCGCCATCGACGCCGAGAAGGTGATCATCGCGCGCATCTTGTCGTGATAGGCTGCGTCGCAGAAATGCATGAAATCCTCGATTTCCGGATAACCGGTGCCAAGTACAACCAGCTGGACATCCTTCTTCATCAGCTCTTCCATGATCGGGTACATCAGATCGATACCCTTCTGGGAGGTCAGCCTTCCGACCATGCCGATCATTGGGATATTGGCGTCCTCTTTGAGACCAAGTTCCTTTTGCAGAGCCAGCTTGTTTTGGATCTTGTCGCCCCGTGTCTCCAGGCTGTAGTTGACAGCAATCGCCGGATCGGTCGCAGGGTTGAAAACATCCACATCAATGCCGTTGACAATGCCGGAAAGCTTATACCGTCTGGGCCGGAGGATGCTGTCCAGTCCAAAGGAGAAATACGGATCCAAGATCTCATTCGCATAGGACTCGGATACAGTATTGACCGCATTTGCCCGTTCAATCGCACCCTTCATCAGGTTTAAGCACCCGTCATGCTCCACAACGCTGACCCAGTCCGGAGCCAGCGCAAAAACTGTCGACAGGGTATCCAGGCCATATTTGCCCTGGAACTCGATATTATGAATCGAGAAAACGGTCTTGATGTATTCATACCCCTCCCGTCCGCGATACTGGGAGTCCAGATAGATCGGAACGGCAGCGGTATGCCAGTCATTTGCATGGATAATATCCGGGAAGAAATCAACCTGCGGAAGGATTTCCAGAACCGCTCTGGAGAAGAAGGCAAACCGTTCGCCGTCGTCATACTCGCCGTAGGGCGCTTTCCGATTGAAATAATATTCATTATCGATCAGATAATAGATGACGCCGTCGACCTCTGCCTCAAAAATGCCGCAATAGCAGTTGCGCCAGCCGTGCAGGAAATAAAAATATTTAACATAACTACATTTTTCGCGCATCTCCGGTTTAATCGAAGAATAGAGCGGGAGAACCACGCGGACGTCATGGCCTTTTGCAACCAGTGCCTTTGGAAGTGCGCCGGCTACGTCGCCCAGGCCGCCAACCTTAATGAACGGAAGAGCCTCGGCCGCAGCAAACAAAATTTTCATTTGGGATCCATCCTTTCTCTAGTAGGGGCAGGCAGCAGTTAGCCGCCGCCCGCCCAATCAAATCAGACCGTCTGCCCTTTCGAAATGACGAACGGGAAGGTGGGATAACCGCCCATCGTATGGTCGGCCAGGATGGTAACATCCTTATCGGTGATGACGCAGTCCAAGTTTGCGCCGCTGTGAATGGTAGAATTCTGCATAATGACGCAGTTTTTCAGCACCGCGCCCTTTTCGATCTTAACGCCGCGGAAGACGACACAGTTTTCCAACGTGCCGTTGATTTCGCAGCCGTCCGCGATCAGGCTGTTCTTGACCTTGCAGTCAAAGCCGTAGATCGTCGGTGCGCTGTTCTTGACGCGGGTCAGGATCGGGGTTTCAGACTCAAAGATTTCCTTCCGGACGGCGGGATTCAGCACTTCCATGCTCGCCTTGTACAGGTCGCCGACCGTGTTGATAACCGCGCAGTAGCCTTTATGCTCATACCCGCAGATATGCAGCTTGGTGATATTCTTGGTGATGAATTCCCGGTCGAAGTCGGTCCAGCCGAAGGTATAGGCACGGCTGAGAAGGTTCAGCAGCAGTTCCTTGTTGAAGACAAAGACCTTCAGGACCTGGTTCTGACAGTCGGTCATTTCACCGGCTGCATAATAGGCGTCGATTACACGGCCTTCACGGTCATGGTCAATGACCAGCCCGTTATAGACAGGGTCGTTTGCGCTCTGGTAAACGACCGTGATATCCGCGTCGTTATGAATATGATACCGCACCAAGTCTTCAAAGTCAATGTTCATAACGATGTTAGTATCGGCCAAAATTACGTATTCTTCGGTAGATTCTTCCAAATATGTCCGGCAAGAGAGCAGTGCATCGATCTTAGAACGGGTTCTCGTCGTCTCGCTGCCGGCGTTTGCAAACGGGGTCAAAATCTTCAGGCCGCCGTTCTTGCGGTCCAGATCCCAATCCTTACCGGAGCCGACATGGTCCACCAACGAACCGTAATGTTCTTTGGTCAGGATGCCGACATTATTTACCCTCGCTTTGACCAGGGAAGAAAGCACGAGGTCAATCAAACGGTATCTGCCGCCGAAAGGAACCGTTGCAAGGGTACGCTCGGCAGCAAGCTCGTTGTTCGTAGCGGAATAGCTCTCAGAGAAGAGCACACACATTGTTTTCGAAATCATTCTGGATACCTCCACGTTTTACTGAAAAGCCGGTAACCGGCTGGAATAAGGGACATCAAGATCCCAAAATCATCTGTTGGCGTCGGGTTCGATCATTTCCTTGGGGCGGACAACCTGGCCCTTCTTGACAATCGCGCCGCGGCCGACAACTGCGATACCCCATTCGGAGGCATCCGGGTAATTGCAGGGATCATCGCCGACAACCGCGCCTTCTTCGATGATGGCGTCCTCGGCAATAATCGCGTATTTAACGGTAGCGCCCTTCTGGATGACGGCGTTGCTCATGACGACCGCCGAATTCAGCTCCGCGCCCTCTTCAACCGTAACGTTGGAGAACAGGACCGAATACCACAGCTTGCCGTCGATCTCGCAGCCCTCGGATACAATCGACTCCGCGATTTCGGCGTGCTCGTCGATATAGTGCGGGGGATGCGCCTCGCTCCTGGCGTAAATCTTCCACTCGTCGGAGTCCAGCTGCAGGCCGCTTTCCGGGTTGAGCAGATCCATATTGGCATCCCACAGGGAAGAAATCGTTCCGACGTCTTTCCAGTAGCCGTCAAATTCGTACGCCATCAGCTTGTCGCCGTTGCCGAGCATCATCGGAATGATGTTCTTGCCGAAGTCGTTGCTGGAATTGGGGTCTGCTTCGTCCGCAACCAGCGCTGCGCGCAGCTTCTTCCAGTTGAAGATGTAGATGCCCATCGAAGCCAGCGTGGACTTGGGATGTTTGGGCTTTTCCTCAAACTCGTAGATGGTGTGGTCGGGGTTGCAGTTCATGATGCCGAAACGGGAAGCCTCTTCCATCGAAACGTTCAGGACCGCAATCGTCGCATCCGATTCGTTTTCCTTATGATAGGCGAGCATCTTGGCGTAATCCATCTTATAGATATGGTCACCGGAAAGGATCAGCACGTTTTCGGGGTCATAGCGGTCGATAAAGTTGATATTCTGGTAGATCGCGTTGGCGGTACCCTTGTACCATTCGCTGCCCTTATCGGTCTGGTACGGAGGCAGGACGAAAACGCCGCCGTTCATCCGGTCCAGGTCCCAGGGCTGGCCGTTGCCAATATAGGAGTTCAGCTCCAGCGGGCGATACTGGGTCAGGACGCCGACCGTATCAATGCCGGAGTTTACGCAGTTGGAAAGCGGGAAGTCAATGATCTTGTACTTGCCGCCGAAAGAAACTGCGGGCTTTGCGACTTCCTTGGTCAGGACGTAAAGACGGGAGCCTTGTCCGCCTGCCAGGAGCATTGCAATCATGTCTTTTTTCTGTTTCATACCGGTGCACCTCTTCATGTTATTGGGTAGGCCGTACAAGCGCACAGCCTACGGGTTTCACAAATTTATGTCAACAGTGCTATGCTGTTTACACCTTTTTGGTCTTACGGGCGGAAGGCTTTTTACCCTTTTCGCCCTTTGTCTCCTTTTTCGGAGAGGCGGAGGGTTTCTCCGCCGTCTGCGCAGTCTCTTCCGCGGCGGCCTTTACCCTGCGGGCAGACGCCGCCTTGGTTCCCCGCCCGGCGGAAGCTGCCTTTCCCTTTTTCTCGACCGTATTTTTCCGCGCGGCCGAAGCCTTTTTGTACAGGCAGATGGTCGAGAAGGCCGGAAGGGTCAGAGCCAGGCAGAAATCGCGGCCATGCATCGGGGACTGCTTGGTATACAGCTGTCCGTTGCGGATGCCGCTGCCGCCAAAGCGGGCCTCGTCCGAGGAGAATACCTCGTCGTACTTGCCCCTTCTGGGGACCCCGATCCGGTAATCGGTCCGGGTAACGGAGGAAAAGTTGCAGACCACGATGACCTCGTTGCCCTTTTTATCCCTGCGCAGGAAGGAGATGACATTCTGCTCGGCATTATCGCAGGAAAGCCAGTCAAAGCCTTCCCAGCCGCCGTCCTGCTCCCAAAGCGCGGGGGTTTCGCTGTAAAAATGGCAGAGGGCCTTTGAAAAATCGTGATACATCCGATGCTGGTCAAACTGGGTCAGATCCCAGCCAATGACCTTTTCCTCGCCCCATTCGTCAAACTGGGCCAGTTCACCGCCCATAAAGATCAGCTTTTTGCCGGGATGGGCATACATATACGCGATATAAGCCCGCAGGTTCGCAAACTTCTGCTCGTACTCGCCCGGCATTTTATTGATCAGCGACCCCTTCCCATGGACGACCTCGTCATGAGACAGGGGCAGGATATAATTCTCCGAAAACGCATAGGTTAAACTAAAGGTCAGGTTGTTATGGACACCCTTCCGGAAGAACGGGTCGGACTGCATATACCGGATGGTATCGTTCATCCAGCCCATATTCCATTTAAAGTCAAACCCAAGCCCGTCTTCTTCGATCGGATGGGTCACCTTTGGGAAGGCGGTCGATTCCTCCGCGATGGTAATGACGCCGGGGAAGGCGGAATGGAGATAATAGTTAAACCGCTTCAGCAGCTCAATCGCTTCCAAGTTCCAGTTCCCGCCGTATACATTCGGCATCCAGTTCCCGTCCTTGCGCCCATAGTCCAGGTAGAGCATCGACGCCACCGCGTCTACCCGCAGGCCGTCGATATGGTAAAGGTCCACCCAGTTCGCCGCCGAGGAAACGAGGAAGGAGATGACCTCCCCCCGACCGTAGTCAAAAATCATCGTGCCCCAGTCGGGATGCTCCCCTTTGCGCACATCCGCGTATTCATAGCAGGGCCCGCCGTCAAAATGCCGCAGCCCGTGGGCGTCACGGGGGAAATGGGCCGGAACCCAATCCATCAGCACGCCGATCCCGGCCTGATGGCACCGGTCGACGAACCGCATAAACATTTCCGGCGTCCCGTACCGGGAGGTCGGGGCATAGTAACCGGTCACCTGGTACCCCCAGGAGCCATCAAACGGATATTCCCCCAGCGGCATCAGCTCAATGTGGGTATACCCCATCTCCTTGATATACGGGATCAAACGGTCCGCCAGCCGCTCATAGTCCAGCGTCTCGCCGTTTTCTCCCTTCATCCAGCTGCCGGCGTGCATCTCATAGATATTCATCGGCAGCCCCACCGGATCTGCCTTTTTCCTCCGCTCAATCCAGGCGTCGTCGCTCCACTTATAGTCCGGCAGATCGTACACCTTCGACGCGGTGCCCGGCCTTGTCTCGGCGTGCGCCGCATACGGGTCCGCATGATACAGCAGCTCGCCGTCCTTTGTCTCGACCACGAGCTTATACAGGTCATACTGCTGCAGGCCGGGGATTGTAACCTCCCAGATACCGCCCTCGCTGATCCTGCGCATCGGGTAGCGGCGGGGATCCCAATCGCAGAAGGCGCCGGTCACATAAACGGCCCTTGCGTTCGGGGCCCACGTTCGGAAGACATGTCCGCCTTCAGCCTTATGACAGCCCATAAACTCATAGCACGTAAAGTTCGTGCCCTGGTGGAACAAATACACTGCCATTGAATGATCCGGCGTTACCGGAGCTTTTGCAGCCTCAGCTTCATTTTTTTTCGTAATTTCGGACATTTTGGGACCATACCTTTCTGTCTCCGTTCTACCATACATCTCCATACGCGATGACAGAGCAAGCAGCAAAACAAAAGCACAACTGACAAAATACACGGGAAACGCGAAGCCGATATCCCTTCCGTCCTGCACAGGCAATATACCTGCTGTCCATTCCTGGAAAGTACATGGCGCCTCGTTATAAAACCATCATATCACAGCTTTGGCTCTTTGTAAATATTTACCGAAAGAAAAAACGGGGACAATACGTAGAAACATTTTCGTTTTTTTTGACTAAATTGTCAAATGGTGAAAAACTACAGGGGGATTTACTGGTAAAAAATACTGTTTTCTCTCTTTTGTTAATATTTTTATCCATTCCTTACATTTCCTTCACGGTGATTTGAAATGATTTTACCGAAAAAATACTGTGTATTTTGCACAATAGCCGAAAGATCCCTTTTTTTCGATAAAAGAAGTAGAAATTCCCGGCGCATACCGGAACAGATACTGTCAAAACTAACCATAACCTTTATTTTTCTAAATTTCAAATTGGCATTTTCAACGGATTTTACCTATAAACAAACTCCTATTATAGAAAATTGCCGAAAAAACAAAAGTGCCGACTTTTGGGCTGTACAGAATTCCAAGTTCCTGGTATAATTATACTGTATGTGTATACCTATGTCTTTTTCCGAATCAAAGGAAAAGTACTGATATTGAACAACCGGACGGCCTGTCCGTCCATGGAAGGGTGGCTTTTTTTGGAACAGACAATACGCTACGACGCTTGGGATACTGCGTGCAAAAAACCGTTTGGCGCAGTCAGCACGGGTACGGAAATCACCTTGCGGATCTCCGTAATCAAATCTGTTCGCCCCCATCGGGCATATGTGCTCCTGCGAAAAGACGGCCTAAATGATATGAAGGTTACGGAGGATAAATTTTATTCCAACGTATCGGACCCCGGTTCGGTGCGCAAGATCCTTTTTTCGCAGGTATCCTCTTCTTTTCATTCTACAACATATGAGGTTAAGTTTTCTGTCGAAGAGGCGGGGCTTTATTTTTACCGCTTTGAGGTCGAGACGCAAAAAGGGACGCTGTTTGTCGGCATGGGGGAAAATGCCCGTGCCGTGGTAGGCGATTTCCTGCCCGAGTGGCAGCTGACCGTTTACCGCAGCGATTACCATGTGCCGCAGCAGCTGCAGACCGGCATCATGTACCAGATATTCCCCGACCGGTTTCTGCGCGGCAGCAAGGCGCCTCTCCCGCAGACCTGTTCCCCCCGCATCATCCATAAGACCTGGGAGGAACGCCCGCTGTACAATGGCGATATCCCCAACTACGAAGCGACCGACTTTTACGGCGGCGACCTGGAGGGGATCCGTCAAAAGCTCCCTTATCTAAAGGAGCTTGGCGTTACGATTATCTATCTGAACCCGATATTTGAATCGGCCAGCAACCACCGGTACAACACCGCCAATTATCTCGCGATTGACCCTTACCTCGGCACCGAGGAGGATTTCAGGCGGCTGTGCAAAGATGCCCGCGAAATGGGGATCCGCATTATTCTGGACGGTGTTTTCTCCCATACCGGCTCCGATTCAATCTATTTTGACAAGAACGGCCACTATGAAGGCCTTGGCGCCTGGGAGTCTCAGGAATCCCCTTACTACAGCTGGTATAAGTTCAACGAGAGCGGCTACGAATGTTGGTGGGGGTTCCCGACCCTTCCCAACGTCAATGAAACCGACCCGAACTATATGGAATACATCTGCGGGGAGCACGGTGTGCTGCGCCATTGGATGGAGTGCGGGGCATCGGGCTGGCGGCTGGACGTCGCCGACGAGCTGCCGGACGAATTCCTGTTCCGGCTTCGCAACTGCGTGAAGGGGTACGACCCGGATCAATACATCATGGGCGAGGTCTGGGAGGACGCGTCGAATAAATGCAGCTATGGGCTTCGCCGGCCCTACCTGTTGGGCAAAGAGCTGGACTCGGTCATGAACTATCCCTGGTGCAACGCCATTCTTACGTTTGTAAAGGGCGGGGACGCGAACGCCTTTTATACGGCGGTTATGACCATTCTTGACCATTATCCCGCGCCTTCCCTCGCGACCCTGATGACACCGCTGTCCACCCACGATTCCGTGCGCGTGCTGACCGTCCTAGGCGTCGAGCACGAGGTTGCGTACAACGAGCGCGGGGACTATGTCATGACGCCGGAGGAGTACGCGCTCGCCGTATCGCGGCTGAAGCTGGCCGCCACGCTGCAATATACCTTACCCGGCTTCCCCTCTGTTTATTACGGGGACGAGGCCGGTATGTACGGCTTTTCCGATCCCTGGTGCCGGAAAACCTTTAAGTGGGATCAGATTGATGACAACCTGCACAGCTTCTACGTCCGCCTGGGGCATCTCCGCAGCGATTACCCGCAGGATTTCTCCCGGGAACTGCGGTTCTTTGACCTCGATACCGGCGTTATCGCCTATTCCCGCGGCAGCCTGCTGATTGTCGTCAACGCTTCAAGCAGCGACTATCAGTGGCCCGCCATGATCCAGTCGATGGTCTTTTACACCGGCACCGCGAACATTTCAGAATCCGGCATCTTCGTCGGCAAAATGAGCGCCGCCATCTTCAAGCTCCGCAAAGAATACTGACACCAGCCTTTTAAAAAAGGCTGGGCGAAAACTTTCCTGTCCGCCGCGGCCGTGGTCCCCGCGGGAAAGCGTGTAAGACTGCTCGAGGGCGTCGCAGTCTTCGGACGTTTCACCACGCGGGATAGTTTGTTTAGCTGGGCAAAAACTTTCTTGTCCGCGTTGTTCGCTCCTGCTCCGCAATCCGCTCGCCCCGGATTGACAGAAAGTGAGTGGTCGCGCCGGGCAGCGCCGTCATATTTTACCACGCCCCCGGAGATATTTCAGCCGCGAAAAGCGGCTGGGTACCGTTTTCCCCACGCTGACGGAGAGCATGACAGGAAAGTTTTGCTAGGCTTTTTCAAAAGCCGACCGTAACTCTTTTACCTCCCGTTTCGCACCTGCTGCCCAGTTATAGGCGTAGGTCCTGTCATACTCTGCGCCCGCAGGCGCCCAAAACATGATCATAAAAAACTTCCGCCACGCACCTGCTCCCCCACTGTTTGACACATTTTTCATTCGCTGCCTGCGCGGCCAGTGCAGGCAGCTTAAAAAACACCCCAAAAGGAGGAATTACCATGACCCCACATATCGGAGCCGAAAAAGGCGATTTTGCGCCGACCGTTTTGATGCCGGGCGACCCGCTGCGGGCAAAATTTATTGCCGAGACGTTTCTTTCCGACCCAAAGCTTGTGACCTCTGTCCGCGGAATTTTAGGATATACCGGTTCGTATGAGGGCAAGTCCGTTTCAGTCATGGCCAGCGGCATGGGATGCCCTTCGATGGGGATCTATGCCCACGAGCTGTTCAGCTTTTACGATGTCGAAAACATCATCCGCATCGGTTCTGCCGGCGCCATCAGCAAAGACGTAGCGGTACGGAGCCTGGTTATTGGCATGAGCGCCAGCACCAACTCCCGCTTCGGGGAAAAATTTTCCCTTCCCGGGCTGATTGCCCCGACGGCCAGCTGGAAACTCCTTTCGGAGGCAGTGCGCCAGAGCGAGGTACAGGGCGTCCCGTACAAGGTCGGTTCCCTCTTTTGCAGCGACACCTTCTATGACGATCGGGACACAAAGGCTTGGGCGAAGATGGGCTGTCTCGCTGTCGAGATGGAGTCGGCGGCGCTGTACCTAACGGCGGCGGACTGCCATAAAAACGCGCTTGCGATCTGCACGATCTCCGATTCGCTGGTAACGGGCGAGGCCCTGTCCGCCAAAGAGCGGGAGACGACCTTCACCGACATGATGGAAGTGGCGCTGAGGACGGCAAAGGCAATGTAAAGCCATCGAATTAGCAATCTTTCTCTTTGACTGCTAATTCTTTTTGAAAAAAGGCCTTGAAATATTCACAGATGCGGGTTATAATAAGGAGTGCAAGATAAAACTCCTGTTATAGCCCGTTTTATGCTGCCTGAAACATAAAACGACATGGATACATTAGAAAGGAAGTCTTTTTCCATGACCAAAATTGATATTTTCTCCGGTTTTCTCGGCGCGGGCAAAACAACCCTGATCAAGAAGCTGATTGCCGACGGCTACAAGGGCGAGCAGCTGGTCCTGATCGAAAACGAATTCGGTGAGATCGGCATCGACGGCGGTTTCCTCCGGGAGGCCGGGATCCAGATCAACGAAATGAACTCCGGCTGTATCTGCTGCAGCCTGGTCGGCGATTTCGCAGAAGCCCTGCATAAGGTCATTGACCAGTACCACCCCGACCGCATCCTGATCGAGCCGTCCGGCGTCGGCAAGCTCTCCGACGTAATCCGCGCCGTTCAGACTGCCGATACCGCCGGTGCCGTCCTCAACGGCTTCACCACCGTAGCGGACGCGACCAAGGTCAAAATGTATATGAAGAACTTCGGTGAGTTCTACAACAATCAGATCGAGCACGCCTCCACGATCATCCTCTCCCGCACCCAGGGCATGAGTGAGGAAAAGCTGGCCGCCGTCGTCGCGCTGCTGCGGGAGCACAACACTGCCGCCACGATCATCACTACCCCGTGGGACGAGCTGTCCGGCGAAAAGATTCTTGCCGCTATGGAGCAGAAGAGCACGCTGCAGGCTGAGCTGGCCCAGCTGGCCGCCGAGACTGCCAAGGCCGACGCCGAAGCGCATGAACATGAACATCACCATCATGACCATGATGAAGACGAGCATGAGCATCATCATGACCACGATGAGCATGAGCATGAACACCATCATGACCACGATGAAGACGAGCATGAGCATCATCATGATCACGATGAGCACGAGCATGAGCACCATCATGACCATGACGAGCACGAGCATGAACATCATCATGACCACGACCACCACCATCATCACCACGCGGACGAAATCTTCGACAGCTGGGGCAAGGAAACGACCCGGAAATTTACGCCCGAGGAAATTGCCCATGCGCTCGACGCCCTGCAGGATAAGGAAAAATACGGCATTGTCCTCCGCGCCAAAGGCATCGTAGCGGCAGAGGACGGCAGCTGGATCCACTACGACTACGTTCCCGGCTGCCCCGACGTCCGCACCGGCAGCGCCGAGGTTATCGGCAGACTGTGCGTCATCGGCTCCAAGCTGAAAGAGGATGCGATCGCTTCCCTGTTCGGCGTCGACTGATCCCGGCCGGTGCTGAAAGGCTCGGCTAAAGCAGAAAGGAATGGATTTATTCATGGCCAAGCAGATCCCCGTTTATCTGTTCACCGGCTTTCTGGAGGCCGGTAAGACAAAGTTCATCCAGGAAACGCTCGAAGATCCCCGTTTCAACGACGGTGAACGGACGCTGCTCCTGCTCTGTGAAGAAGGCGTAGAAGAGTATGAGCCTTCCCGTTTTCACGACAGCAAAAACGTCTTTATCGAAACGTTGGAGGAGCCGGAAGAAATCAATGAAGTAAAGCTGACCGCGCTGGTCAAAAAGCACCGCGCCGAACGGGTCGTTTTGGAGTATAACGGTATGTGGCTGCTGCAGGATCTGTACAACCGGATGCCGGAAAACTGGATTATTTACCAGGAATTTATGCTCTGCGACTCGAACACCTTCCTGGCCTATAACCAGAATATGCGCCAGCTGGTGGTCGACAAGCTGTCCTCCTGTGAGATTGTCGTCTTCAACCGCGCCAAAAAGGAGGTCGACAAGGAAACCTTCCATAAGATCGTCCGCGGCGTATCCAGACGCACCGATATCGCCTATGAATATGAAAACGGCGACGTCGAATACGACGATATTCAGGACCCGCTGCCCTTTGATATCGAAGCCCCGGTCATTGAAATCAAGGACGAAGACTTTGCCCTCTTTTACCGGGACATCTCGGAGGAAAGCGCAAAGTATAACGGGAAAACCGTCCATTTCAAAGGGATGGTCGCCCTGGATAAGCGTTTCCCCAAGGGGACGATCGCCATCGGCCGTTTCGTCATGACCTGCTGCGAGGCGGACACCCAGTTTATGAGCTTCCTCTGCCAGGTGCCCAAGGACAACCGCATCGCCCACAAGGACTGGATCGATATGACTGCGACCATCGAGGTCAAGAACCATCCCCTCTATCAGGGCACCGGCCCGGTCCTGACCGCCGTCTCCTTCGGCCCGGCTTCTGCGCCTGCGCAGGAGGTCGCAACCTTCTATTAATCCGTATGAAACCTTCCCCGGCTGTCCCTTCCTGAAACAGCCGGGGATTTTCTGCACACGAAAGGAGCCGCTATGAACCGCACTGAATACCAAGCCATCCGCGCCTATATGGAGGACTGTATGTCCGATGCCGCCCACGACCGGGAACATATCTACCGGGTGCTGTACACGGCCCTGGACATTGCGGCCCATGAAGAAGGGGTAAACCGGGATATTCTGATTGCCGCCTGCCTGCTGCACGATATCGGCCGGAAAGAGCAGTTTGAAAATCCCGCCCTCGACCATGCGCAGATTGGCAGCGAAAAAGCATACCGTTTCCTGCTGGGAAGGGGCTGGACAGAAGCGGATGCCCGCTGGGCCGCAGACGCCATCGCCGCCCACCGCTACCGCTCTGGCAATCCGCCGAAAACCATCGAGGCCAAAATCCTCTTTGACGCCGACAAGCTGGATGCCGCCGGCGCAATGGGCATTGCCCGGACGCTCTTATATCAGGGACATGAATCGGAACCGCTCTATACGCTGGACGCGGCCGGGAATGTCTCAGACGGCAATGGGGACGAACCGGAGTCGTTTATGCATGAGTATCATTTTAAACTGAAAGGGCTGTATGACCGCTTTTTCACCGAGCGCGCCAGAACTTTGGCGGCCGAAAGAAAAGCTGCCGCCGAAAGCTTCTACCGGTCCCTGCTGGACGAAGCCCGCAGCGCCTATGCCGGGGAAGAATATCTGGACACATTGCTGGAAGGATAAACAAAAAACTGCGGAAGGGAAACCATAAGCTCCCTTCCGCAGTTTTCTATATCGATTATTCGTAGCTTCTCATCAGCGTGACAACCTTGCCCAAAATGACCGCCTCCTGCGTCAGGATCGGCTCAAACTCCGGGTTTTCCGGCTGCAGGCGGATATGGTTCCCTTCTTTGTAGAACCGCTTGACCGTCGCTTCGTCGTCGATCATCGCGACTACGATGTCCCCGTTATCCGCTACCGGCGTCCGGCGGACAATGACGATATCCCCGTCCATGATCCCCGCCTCGATCATGCTGGTGCCCCGGACATGGAGCGCAAAATAGTCGCTGGCGCTGCCGGGAAGGTTGCTGACCGGGATATACTCCTCAATCTCCTGAATCGCGGTAATCGGGATCCCTGCCGTAACGGTGCCGAGAAGCGGGATGGATTTGGAATTGTTCCCGGGCAGCTTGATCGTCCGCTTTTTCAGCGGATCCTTTACGATATACCCTTTCTCCTACAGGATTTGCAGGTAGTAATGAACGGTCGAGGTGGATTTAATCCCGACCTCCTC
>CAYWRQ010000054.1:0-16676 GCA_964460915.1 uncultured Oscillospiraceae bacterium | reverse complement strand
ATCACTCCCGAGCCACGCAATTTACAGAAAGCGCGGCAATTTTTGGATACTGGGGCATGCCCTAAGAGGATCCCTTCACGGGATATCCCTCAATTAAAGTCCCGCGCATTGCTTCTGAACTGTTCCTGCCAAGAGAGGACAAGGAAAAGCATCCGGGTTCGCCTTAGCTGCCTTGCCAATGGCTCAGATATTCTGCATTTGCGGCAACTGTCAAAAAGTGTACCTTTTGACAATTTAACTTCTTGTATAATATTAGCACAAATCTGCACAGTTTTCAAGTCTTTTTTTTATTTTTTTGTTTATTTTTCCAAAAGAAAAATAAACAAAGATTCATTCGAAAAATTATCAAAAAGTACACTTTTATAAAGTTGGAATTAGGAGTATAATTAAAGTTTTTCAAAATAATGAATCAACAGTGCAGATTGAAATACATAATCATCCCCATAGAAAAGCCCGCTCTCGCTTGATTGCAAGAGTGGATTTTTATAGGGCTGACGATTAGATCACTTTCTCTCTCCCTACATTCGAAAAAGGCCACCTTTTGGTGACCTTTTTCGACGGCTGAAACACCGGCTTTGCTGGTGGATGTTTATTGCAATAATGCACAAATAATGTACCAAACCCTCTTTCCCCTCAAATACGTCCTCCCCCCAAGCAAAGCAAAAACCCCGCAAGCCGCGTGGCTACGGGGTTTTTGGATGGTGCCGCCAACCGGGATCGAACCGGTACAGTGTTGCCACCGAGGGATTTTAAGTCCCTTGCGTCTGCCAATTCCGCCATGGCGGCGGGGGATATCTTTATCATTATAAACGAAGTAAGGCAGTTTGTCAAGGTTTTGTCCCAGATTTTTCCATAGGGTCCCAAACTCTTTCCCAAACACTTGCAATTTCCCCCAAAAAGCGATATGCTATTAGTGGAAAAACAAGAAAGGAAGTGCTGCCATGAAACCTTTGATGATCGGCATTGCAGGCGGAACAGGGTCGGGAAAATCGACCTTTACGGAGCGTCTCCGGGACACCTTCGGCGACGATATTGCGGTCATCTATCATGATAACTACTACCGGCGCAACGACGGGATTTCGATGGTAGACCGGGAGTCTATCAATTATGACCACCCGGATTCGCTGGAAACGGAGCTTTTGGTAGAGCACCTGATCAAGCTGCGCAGCGGTGTTGCCATCCAGTCGCCCATTTACGATTTTACGGTTCATAACCGATCCGATAAGACCGTGCGGGTTGAGCCGAAAAAAATTGTGATCGTGGAAGGCATTTTGGTGTTGGCGGATAAACGTCTGCGGGACCTTTTTGACATCAAGATTTATGTCGAGGCCGACGCCGACGAACGGATCCTTCGCCGGGTCGTGCGGGACATGAAGGAACGGGGACGGGACATCGAAGGGATCGTGCGGCAGTATCTTGCGACGGTGAAACCAATGCATTATATGTTTGTGGAACCATCCCGCGCTAAGGCTGATTTCGTCATCAATGGCGGCAAAAACCCGGTGGCGCTGGACCTGGTTGTGACCAAAATCCGCGACCAGCTCGCGAAAGAAAATTGATTTAGAAAGGATTTTATATGTATGGAAAAGGTATCGATTGAAGATTTTGCGCGGATAAAAAAGCTGGGCAGCCTGACGCTTTCTCCTTCGGAGAAAAAGGCTGTCCTGACCGTGACCGAGGGCAGCATTGAGGACAATAACTACCGCACCGACCTCTGGGTATGGGATGAGAGCCATCAACCGGCGCTCTTCCGGCTGACGGCGGGGGAGGACGGCAAGGCTCCCTGCTTTATCGATGAGAATACAGTTCTTTTTCCCGCAGACCGCAAAAAACGCCACCCGGCGGCCCCTGCCGAACAGTATACCGTTTATAACCGCATCTCTTTAACGGGCGGCGAAGCGGAAGAAGCCTTTGTGCTGCCCTTTGCGGCATCGAATCTGACCCCGCTGGCGGAAAATACCTATCTGGTTTCCGGGCTGCGCGATCTGAGCATTCCCGACATGAGCGGGATGGACGAGGCCGAAAAGGCGGCCGTGATGAAAGCGCTGGAAGAAGAAAAGGACTACGCGGTATTTGATGAGCTGCCTTTCTGGTTCAATGGCCGCGGGGTGATCAACAAAAAGCGCTATGGCCTGTATCTGGTCGATGTAAAGGAAAATACCCAGAAGCTTCTGACCGAAAAGTATTTTGACCTTCACGGCTTTGTCCTCCGTGACGATCATCAGGAGGTTACATACTGGGGCACCGAGTTTGAGAGCCTGAACCCCCAGAAATCCCGGATGTTCATCTATAATCTTGCACAGGGAACCTGCACCGAGGTCCCGCTTGAAAACCGTTACCGTGTCGACACGGCGGTATATGTTGGGGACGAACTTGTCTTCACCGCTGCCACCGGCGAGAAGTATGGCAGCAGTGAAAACCCCGCTTTTTACCGCTGCGCACCGGACGGCAGCTTTACCCTGCTTGCCGCGCCCGATCCCAGCTTCGGCCCGGTCGGCAGCGATATTGCCGGCGGCGGGAACAGCATTTCCGGCGGCGACGGCTTCTATTTTGTCCAGACGCTCGGGTACCATTCGGTTTACTCCCGGCTGAGCCTGGATGGGAAGATCGAAACGCTGGCGGACGATGTGAATATCATCAGCTGTGCCCAGGGCCATGGAAACCCCATCTTCTTCATCGGCATGGAAAAGGATGCTCCGCAGGAGCTTTACCGCAAGGTAAACGGTCAGGTCGAAAAGCTCTCCGGCTTCAACGCTGCCTATATGGCCGAGCATGAGATCGCCCATACCGAGCACTTCACCTTTGTGGACAAGGATGGCGTCGAGATCGACGGCTGGGTGCTGTACCCCGGCGATTTTGATGCGAATAAGCGCTATCCCGCTGTTTTTGATGTCCATGGCGGCCCGCAGACCGCTTACGGCGAGGGCTTCTTCCATGAAATGCAGTATTGGGCCGGCCTTGGCTACATCGTATTCTTCTGCAACCCCCGCGGTTCCAGCGGCAAGGGCGGCGCGTTTGCCGATATCTACGGCGACAACTACGGCGTCCGCGATTATAACGACCTGATGGAGTTCACCGACGAGGTGCTCAGACGTGTTCCGCAGATCGACCCCAAGCGGGTTGCGATGACCGGCGGCAGCTACGGCGGCTTTATGGCCAACTGGATTATCGGCCACACCGACCGTTTCGCGGCCGTTGCCTCCCAGCGCAGCATCTCCAACTATATCAGCAAGTGCTTAACAACCGACATCGGCTATTATCACAACCTTTCCGCAATCCAGGCCGACCCCTGGTCCAGCCCAGAAAAGATGTGGGCACATTCGCCGCTCGCCTATGCGGACAAGGCAGTCACCCCGACCCTGTTTATCCAGTCGGACGAAGATTACCGCTGCTGGATGGGGGATGCGGTGCAGATGCTGCAAGCCCTCCTGATGCACGGTGTTCCGGCACGGATGTGCCTGTTCCATGGCGAAAACCATGAACTCTCCCGCAGCGGAAAGCCCCGCCACCGGATACGGAGACTGCGTGAAATCACAAAATGGTTTGACCAGTGGCTGCATCGATGCGTCTGATCGCCGGAACGGATGCCCTTTGGGAGAGGGCGAGGTCTTTTCAAATACCGGGCCACTTCTCCCATTGGAAAGAATATACGGCTGATTTTTTGCAGTTTTCTGCGGGTGAAGAGGTGTTGTCTTCTGGCCAGGAAACCCAGGGCTTTTACTTTTTGCTGGAGGGCCAGATCCGCATCTACACGCTGAACAGCGATGGAAAGGTCTATCTGCTGACCCTGGCGGGCGCTTCGGAGGAGACGCTCTTGGGCGACGTCGAATATCTGAAGGAGTGCCCGTCGCCCAATCATGTGGAGGCCGTAAAGGACTGTATCTTTTTGCGGGTGCGGTATGACCGGAAGTTGATGGAAACAGATTTAGCACTGTATCAATTTATCGCATCGATATTGGTGCGCAAAATGTCCGCGGCTTCGGAAAGCTCCAGCCGCAGGATGTTTTATCCGCTCCCGCAGCGGTTTGCGGATTATCTTTTAGCAGCTTCGACGGATGGGGTATTTGCCGGATCCTACGGGGACGCCGCATCGATTCTCGGGTGCAGCTACCGCCAGCTGATGCGGGTTGTCAGCAGGTTTTATGCGGATGGCGTGCTTGTGCGGGAGGAAGGTGTTACCCGGATTTTGGATATCGGGCGGCTGCGGAGTTTGGCTTCTATAGCGGAGGATGACGTTTAAACGGATGGGACGAGTTTTTTTTTCCATAAAGTTTTGGAAAGAAGGATTTGCGGCGCAATGAAACCGGAATTTTTCTGTCTATAAAAGTAAACGGAAAGGGGAGGACACCTTTGGATGACGAAAAGATTCTGGATCTATATTGGTCGCGGTCGGAGTCCGCAATTCATGAGACGAATGTGAAATACGGCCCGTACTGCCGCACGATTTCGATGAACATCCTGAACAGCCCACAGGATGCGGAGGAATGTGTGAATGACACCTGGCTGAGCGCCTGGAACGCGATCCCCCCAAAGCGTCCGGGAAAATTGGCCGCCTTCCTGGGAAAAATCACCCGCAACCTCTCTATAAACCGGTTTCAGCGCAACTATGCGGAAAAACGGGGGATGGGGCAGACGCCGCTGGTTTTGGCCGAGCTGGAAGGCTGTATCCCGTCTGTGCAGACGGTTGAACAGGCCATAGACGAGAAGGAACTGGCCGAAAGCATCGACCGTTTCCTTGAGAGCCTGCCGCCGGTTAAGCGGAAGATCTTTGTCCGCCGGTACTGGTACCTTTCCCCGGTCGGGGAGATTGCCCGGCAGTACGGGATGAGCGAGAGCAAGGTCACCTCGCTCCTGTTCCGTTTGCGAGGGAAGCTGAAAAGCCACCTGGAGAAGGAAGGTGTCGCCCTATGATGCGTGAGCGTGCAGAAGCCCTTCTTTCAGCACTCGGTGAAATCGATGAACGCTGGGTTACCGAGGCGATGGAAGATTATCCTTCCCGGAAAATAAATATCCGGCGTTTCGGTGCGGCGGCAGCAGCCATCTGCCTGCTGCTGGGCGGTTCGGTCATTTTGCGGTATGTAATGCCGGGCGGTTATTCCAGCGGTACTGCTATGTCCTCGGGAACCGGTACGGCGGGCAGCGCAGACAGCGGCGCGAACATAAGCGGCGCTGCGGAAACGGATATTTTCCTCTATCCGGCCCATCGGGCGGATTTTTCGCCGGATATTTCCCCGGAAATCCTGTCCGCTTTGCTCTCCAGCCCGGAGCTGGACGGCGGCACACACGCCTTTAAGGTCTATGAAGTCAGCAATGACGCCTGGTTTTTCAGCGACGCCCTGTACGATTACAGCCAGGTTCTTTCCGGGGATCATTATTTTGCCGCGTCGGACGAGGAAAAGTATGCCTGCTTCGGACAGGACGAAGACGGTTCACTCGTCTGGGGGATGACAGTCCATACAGGAGAGTCGGAAAAGGTTACCTTTACAAACCTTACCGATGCGCTGATTCAGGAGCAGCTGGCGGATGTCCGGTATGACGACTATATCGTGACCTACTCTGCCCGGCTGTACACGGTGATCGTCTGGGCGAGGGGAGCGGAGGATCATTTCCTGACCTATCCGGAGCGGCCGGAGTTTACCGGCCTTACAGAGGGCGGCGTGTACACCCTTGCGCAGCTGCAGGACGCTCTGCGGGCATCCTATACTCCTTCTGACCCGGATGTAGACGGCTCCTAAAAGCTTTATCAAAAAATGAAAAGAGCCGTTATTTTGCAGCCCTGCTCTTGCGGAATCCCTTTTATTTCGCTATAATAGCCTTGAAAGATACCGGCCTTAATCAGGCTGTTTTGGAAAGGATGAGTATATTATGAAACTTGGTATGAGCTGCTACTGTCTTGATCCCGCTATGGCGGATGGACGGATGAATGTCGATGACGTAATCGATTATGCCGTAGCCCACGGCTGTGCGCATATTGAATTTGTCCCGTTTCATTTGGAATTTGTGACGCCCGACCGGCAGCTGAATATGGAACTGATTGACCATGTCCGGGAAAAGTGCGCCTCTTCTGGGATCGAGATTTCGACCTATTCGGTCAACGGCGACCTGCTGATGACCGACGAGGCCGAGCAGCAGGAAGAGATCGAGCGCATCAAACGGCACATCGACGCCGCCGAGAAGCTGGGCCTGTCCCGTATGCGCTTTGACGTCGCCTCCTTCCGCCGCCCCTTCTCGACCAATACGGTCTACAATTTCAACGCCGAGTTCCCCCAGATGGTCAAAAATGGCGGCCTACTCTGCGACTATGCCGCGGAAAAGGGCATCCATATCGTTATGGAGAACCACGGCTTCTTTATCAACGGCTCCGAGCGCATCCTCCGGCTGATCGAAGCGATCAACCGTCCGAACCTGAGGATGACCGTTGACGTCGGCAACTTCCTCTGCGTAGACGAAGACCCGATTGCGGCGGTCAAGAAGTGCCTGCCGCTGGCGGAGATGATCCATCTGAAGGACTTCTATATCCGCAAGAAGGAGCTGCTCCCCGACCAGACCGAGATGTTCAACTGCGACAACGGCAGCTGGTTTGAAACGATGGGCGGCAAGATGCTGCGCGGCTCGATCCTCGGCCAGGGCGATATGGAGGTCTGGGATATCCTGCGGCTGATCAAACATTCCGATTTTGACGGGTACATTTCCCTGGAGTTTGAGGGGATGGAGGAATGTTGCCGGGGGACCGAAATCGGCCTTGCGATGGCGAAGGCAATTTGGGACAAGGTCTGATAAAGACATTTTTGCCTGGTGAAAGCGCCCTCATGTTGTGCATTATACATATATACATCAAATATATTTGTACACTATGTCTATCATACATCGACAGCGTTTTGTTGAAAACTACCTTTGCGAAAATTTGCCTGATTTTGTATAATAAAAGTACAGCGTGTGGCTTAAACTGCGTAAATCCAGCTTGCCGCGCGCTGTTATTTTTTGCGGGTAGGAGATTGCCCTGCTGCAGAAGACAGAAAGGAATGGTCAAATGAAACGGGTAAAAGCGGCGTGTATCTGCCAGACTCTTCACTTTATGCTGAAGGACGGCGTAACCGGCGACTATGCCGTTAGGCAGGTTAAGGAAGAAGTAGCGCAGTACAAAAAGAATCTGGAGAAAAACCGTACCCAATATAAAATCGTAGACGAAAGCGTCTGCGAGGATGGATCGATTATTCTCAAGGTTATTAAGCAGTACAATACCAGCCCGGTTGGAGATTATTTAAACTAATCGGTATACAGAGGAAAGAATCAGCGTGTTGCCCTAAGCGGTGTAATTCCGGCTCAAGGCGGCACGCTGTTTTTTTGCATATTTGAAGGAGGTTTCCCCAATGGAGAAAAAATCAAACGCATTTCTAGAAACGGAGAAGATCGGCGTACTGATGAGAAAGTACGCCGTTCCCTGCGTCATCTCGCTGCTTGTCGCGGCGCTTTACAACATCGTCGACCAGATCTTTATTGCAAACGCCAGTTACCTCGGCTCCTATGGCAACGCGGCCAACACCGTTGTCTTCCCGCTGACCGTCGTGGCCCTTGCCGTCGCCGTCATGATCGGGGACGGCTGCTGCGCCTTTGTCAGCATCTGCCTTGGTGCGGGGAAAAAGGAGGATGCCCATCGCGGCATCGGCAATGCGGTCGTACTTTGCGTCGTTTCCAGCATCGTTTTGACCGCCGTTTATTTCCTTTTTCAGGAACAGATCCTGACGGCTTTCGGCGGCAAGGTGAATGAAGAAACGTATATCCAGTCGAAGGAGTACTTTACCTGGATTTCCGCCGGCATCCCGTTTTATATGTTCGGTCAGGCGATGAACCCGATCATCCGCTCCGACGGCAGCCCCAAATTCGCAATGGCCTCTACGCTGGCGGGCGCCGTAGTCAACATCATTCTCGACCCGCTTTTCATCTTTGTGTTCAAGTGGGGGATGATGGGCGCCGCTGTTGCAACGGTGCTGGGACAGGTGCTGACCGCCGTGCTGTCCGTGGGGTATCTTTGCCATATGAAGTCCGTAAAGCTGGAAAAGGACAGCTTCCGTTTTGCCTGGCGACTGATCCGGGTATTTATTCCGCTGGGGATCTGCAGTTTTCTTTCCCAGATTTCGCTGGTTGCGGCGATGGCGGCGATCCAGAATATGATCCTGAAATACGGTGCACAGGATGCAGTGTTCGGGCAGAGCGCATATGCACAGATCCCGATGGCAGTTCTGGGGATCGTGATGAAATTTTTCCAGATTGTCATCTCGATTGCCGTCGGCCTGGCGGCAGGCTGTATCCCGATTGTCGGTTTCAACATCGGGGCCGGGCGGAACGACCGGGCAAAGAAGCTTTTTTCTTATCTGCTGGCTGCCGAAGCGGTGCTCGGCTTTGCCGCCCTGCTGATTGTTGAGCTGCTCCCGCACCGGCTGATCGGCATCTTTGGGGCCGCCAATGAAAGCGCCTATTATACGGATTTTGCTGTGAAATCCTTCCGCATTTATCTGTGCATGATGCCGCTGGCCTGCGTCAATAAGGGCACCTTTATCTATCTCCAGTCCCTGGGCAAGGCTTTGGTTTCAACGGTTTTGTCCATGGTTCGCGAGGTCATTTTCGGCGTTGGCTTTGCGCTGGTGCTGCCGGTCTTTTTTGGACTGAACGGCGTATTATATTCGATGCCTGTATCGGATATTTTGACCTTCATCCTGTCGGCTGCCGTCATTGTCTATACCTATAAGACCCTCCGCTCCCTGGAGCAGGCGGGTGAACGCGCCGCAAGGGAGAAAGCGGTTATGGAGGGGTAAACTGCAAAGTAAAATAACCTGCCGGATACAAGGCCCCGTATCCGGCAGGTTTTCTATTTATAAGATACAAAAAAGAAGTCACAGGTCAACCTTTTCAAACCGCTTCGCCGCAATCCGAAAGCCCAGTATCATGCACAGTGCATAGATGAGAATCCCGGCTGCCAGAACCGGGATCTGCCGTACCAGCATTTCCGGTTCGACGCTGTCCAGCCAGGCCGCCGCGGGAATATGGGGGAGGGCTTCGACCAGGACCATCCCGATGACCGCCGGAACCATCCCCATGATGCACGCCCAGCCGACCCGGTAGGCGGTCTTATAGAACTGGGTCAGAAAAATAAAGGTAAATACGCCGTAGATCATCAGCCCGCATCCGTAATAGGCGACGTTTGCCTCCATCCCGACGACGTTTCCGGCGGGGTAAACCCTTGTCCGCAGAAACGCAAAGGGGAGGGAGAGAAGCAGCTGTCCCAGGTGGGCCGTCATGAAGAGAAGGCATTTTCCCTTGACGACCTCCCGCTTGCTGATGGGGAGCATGGCGGTGTAGAAGACGTCGTTGTTTTCCCGTCCAAACTGGAAGGTGATAAACGGCGCGAGACAGCCGTACAGGAAAACCGTGCTGTAGGGATAGGAGGGGACAAGCAGCAGCGCGCCCATGCAGATAAAGATGTAGAGCGTCGGATGGGAGGCGAGGGTAAATTCTTTCCGGAGTAAATTTATCATATTTCGTAATCCCTTCCTTCATTTCGCACCATAATCTCTTCCAGGGAAAGTGGCCCTTCTCCCGGCTGACGCAGCCCGTCAAACGACCGCAGGAAGGCTGCCTTGTCGCAGCTGCGCAGCAGCTTTCCTTCTTTGATATAGGTGATGTCGTCGGCGCATTTTTCTAGATCGGAGGTAATGTGGGTGGAATACAGGATGCTCCGCTCTCCGCTTTTGACCAGCGCCCGGAACAGCGCTAAGAGGTCCGCCCTGGCAACCGGATCCAGCCCGCTGGTCGGCTCGTCTAAAATCAGCAGCTTTGCATTGTGCGAGAGGGCGAGGGCAACGGCATACTTGACCCGCATCCCGGTGGAAAGCTCTTTGACCCGCTTTTGCGGGTCAAGGGAAAACATCTCCATATATTTTTCGTAGGCGCTCTCGTCCCAGCAGTTGTAAAACCGTTTGGTGACCGATGTGATCTGGCGGAGCTTTTTGTGCGGGAAATAGTCGACGCCGCCCAGCACAACGCCGAGGGACTGCTTGCAGGCGGCCTCCCGTTCCGCGTATTTTTCCCCGAACATCGTAATTTCACCGGCATCGGGATGGACCAGGCGCAGGATTGATTTTAGCGTCGTGCTTTTCCCGGCGCCGTTTTTCCCGATCAGCCCCATGATCCGCCCGGGCTGGAGCGCAAAGGAAATCCCGTCCAGCGTAAAAGCGGAGTAATGCTTCGTCAGTCCTTCGACCCTCAGCATTTCCATCTACTCCTCCCCCTTCCGGGCAGAGAAATTCTCCATGATCTGCCGCGCCGTTTCCAAAAACAGCTCGCTCGGCACAAAGGCCACGCCCTGTGCCCCTGGGGTTTCGTCCACCAGCACGACCAGCTGGTCGCCGATTTTGAGGTTCAATTTGTCCCTGGCCTGCTTGGGGATGACGATTTGCCCCCGTTCGCCGATTTTGACCGTTCCGAAGATATATTTCCCTTTGGGGGCGATGGGCATATTCTTTTCATCCCGGTTATGGTGCAGCAGGTCGTCGACCGATACGTTGTATAAGGCCGCCAAAGCATCGCAGTTTACGAGGTCCGGTACCGTTTCGCCCGCCTCCCATTTGGATACGGCCTGCCTGGAAACGCCGATTTTAGCAGCGACCTCCTCGATGGTCATCTGGTGATGCTTGCGCAGCCAGGCCAAATTTTCCGAGATATAGTAATTCTGACAATTCATACGATTCATACCTCCTTGTCTTCATTATAGCATGGAAGCGGGGGAAAACAACCAACCGTTCTTAACATAAAATAGGTATTTTGGTTACGGAAAGTCCCTCATTTTAAGGAAACTTTCTCGATGTGCGGATGATGGCGTTTATATCCATCGGCGAGTCTCACGATTTTATCCTTGACAAAATCCCGGAAAAGGTGTATACTTCTGTTGTAAAGCCAGTAAAAGCTGGCAGGATGCGCTGAAGCGCTTGATGATTTTGTATATATATTTGTACATATGTGTATCAGGAAGGTATACGGTTTTCTGTAGAAAGCTGTATACCTTTTTCTGTTTTCATGTACAGGTAGATATAAATATTTTGATATTGGAGGAATTGATTATGGCTTGTTTTCTGGTACCTGCAGCGGAGGCAATCATCACGACTGCTGCAACTAAGGTTATGAAAAACAAAGAGACGGAGACAAAAAATACGGCAGAATGTAAGGTCTCCTTCTCCAGAAAGCTGAAATGGCTCTCGAACCTTCTTTGGGGCGGTTCAGCGCTGCTGGCCTTTGAGCACGTGTGGCACGGAGAGGTTACGCCCTGGTTTCCCTTCTTGACTTCTGCGAGCAATCCGGCCGATCTGGCTGAGATGCTGCATGAGATGTCCACGGTAGGCGTTTCGATGGCTGTACTGGTATCTGCCGTATGGCTTGGAATGGTTCTTGTGAGCGGGGCAATGGAGAAAAAAGCGAACAAAAAGCTGCCTACTGCAGACTGAGGTGAGAAAATGACATTGCTGATAACCGTTTTTGCAGCCGTTGTCTGCACGATTATCTGGTACAAAAAGGCACCGAATGACGATATGATGGTCAATGTCCTGTGCTGGATGTACTGGGGCGCGTCCCTGATGTGGCTGGTAGATGCAGTCTTTGAATATGCAGAGCTAAGGTCGGATTACTTTACGCCTGCGCTGGAGGATATGGTCAATGATGTCTATCTAGGGCTTTCGGTCGTGGCACTGGGCCTGGTCATCTGGGTGGTGATCCTGCTGATCAAGGATCCGAAAGGGGCTGTGAAAGCGGCGCTGCTGAAAAAGAAATAATCCCGAAATGGTCCCGTTTAGACCAATCGGCCCCTGGCGCAGACACTCGAAATAAAAAGCATTTCGAAACTGCGCTGGGGGCGTGTTTTATGTAAAAAAGTGCAGAGCATATTTTGCCTTCGCCCGTGGTATCTTCTTCGATGCCACTGTAGCGAATTTTGGCAAAATATGCTCTGCTATTTCATATTCTTGTAGGCTCAATTTGCTTTCCGAGCCATATGCTATCGCGCTGCGTTCAGTTTGTGTGTCCAATGAGGTTTAAGTCGATCCGTTCGATGGACAGCCCTTCTACCGGATGTGCCTGAAGATACCCGCTGATCATCTGCATCAGGTTGTCGTCCACATAGTCCTTCACTTCGCGGGTCTCGCTGTCACAGATGTGGAAATGGGGAACGGTATTGACGTCGAAAATAATTGGTTCCCCGGCCGCCCCGATCTTCATAACCAGCCCTTTTTTTTCGAAGATCCCGAGGATATTGTAGACACTGGCCAAGGTCAGGGTGATATCCTTTTGTTTGAGGGCAGAAACAACGTCCTCGACCGTTACATGGGTGTTCAGTTCATGCAAAACGCGGAGCACTTCCAGCCGCTGTTGGGTGACCTGAATCTGTTTGCTTCTCAGAATCTGTTTAAGCTGATCCATCTTTCTGCCTCCTTATTTTAGAATCTATATAATATTATAAATATTTTAGATCTAAATGTCAAGGGATTGGAAGAAATTGGGCATAAACGATCCAAAATTATTTTTCCGCATACATCTCGCGCAGATGCTCCAAAATAAACAGCTGCGCGTCATCATAGTAAAAGGATGCCCAAAAATACCCGCTGGGGCCTTCCCGCTGTTCCCATTTGATGCCGAGCTGCTCACCTTTCGGCGTCGGCCGCAGGGACGGGCGGGTACCCGTGTCCGATTGGCACAGGTAGCCTTCTTCGATCAGCCAGCCGGTGACCTGTTCCCGTTTCAGCTTGCTCATCTGTTTGGGATCGATTAGGCGGTTGATTGCTCCGATCATCCGTGAAATGGAGACGCCGCCGGGGAGAACCGGGATTTCATTCAGCTGTTCCTCGGTAAGGGAAAAGGGCAGCTTGCCGCCGGAAGATACGATTTCACCGGTTTCCGGGTCGATGCGCGGCTTCTTGGCACTATGCTCATCAAGGTAGGAGAGAAGCGCGGGGAGCCGGTCGATGATCCACTGCTGGGCGGCGGGGGAGTAGTAATAAGAGGAATAGATGCCTAATTCGGCCCACTCGATGCCGATTTCCGTTCCCAGGGAAGTGGGGACGGTTTTATCGTTTTGGATTTGCAGGACCCCCTGTTCGACCAGCCAGCCGGCTGCCTGCTTAAACGATGGCTTTTTCATATTCTCTCCGCTCCCGAACTGGTAGATGCGGTCCAGAAACCGGCTCAGGGAAAGCGGTTTGGTGTCCGGGGTTACCTCTTTGATCTGCTGGTCCGTCAACGAAAAGGGCTGCTTTTTCGCAGCAGGTGCAGCCGGGGGTGCGGCCGGGAGAGGCTGCGGCTCCGAAAGCGGGACGAGTTCTCCGTTAAGCACCTGCGCCAAGATTCCGCTCACATAGCGCAGGCAGCGGGAAACCCTTGTTTGCCGCAAACAGGAATCGTCCGGTTCATCCTCCCCGGTCAGGGGGTTTTTGCCCTCCGCCATGAGATCGACATATCCCTTTGCGTGTTCCAATAGCCGTTTTTCGTCCATCGTGATTCGATCCTTTCTCTCTGGGGATTCTCTTTTTTCAGTATATCATATAACCTAAATAAATGCAATTTATATGAAAAAAATGCGGCAAAATTTACAAAATATCCTGTTATTTTGATCGTTGTTATGGTATAATAGTAATGTTCAAAGAAATTTTGCAGATCGAAAGGACGGATTTTATGGAATGTGTGACAACAAAATTCGGAACGCTGAAAGGGAAGAAAAGGGACGGCTGCTACACCTATTTTGGTGTGCCCTACGCAAAACCTCCCGTTGGGGAGCTGCGCTGGAAAGCGCCGCAGCCGGCAGAAGCTTGGGAAGGGGTTAAACTGGCGGAAAAGTTCCCGCACCGCAGCTGGCAGATGGTGCAGACGGCGCCGAAAGACGGCAAAGGCATCAACTATGCCCGCGAGTTTTATTCCAATCCTGCCTTTATGCCGCCGATGGACGAGGACTGCCTGTATCTAAATATCTGGCGGCCGTTGACCGGCGAAAAGCTGCCTGTGGCATTTTGGATTCATGGCGGCGCGTTTATCAACGGTTTTGGCTCCGAAATGGAATTTGACGGCGAAGCCTTTGCCCGTAAGGGCGTCATACTGGTGACGATCAATTACCGTCTGGGGGCGTTTGGATTCCTCTGCCATCCGGAATTGGCGGAAGAGGATGCAAAGGGCCTTTGCGGCAACTACGGGATTTTGGATCAGATCGCGGCGCTTCGGTGGGTTTATGAAAATATCGAAAGCTTTGGCGGCGATCCAAAACGGATCACTATTTTCGGCCAGTCGGCCGGTGCGATGAGCGTCCAGACGCTTCTGTCCTCCCCGCTGACGAAGGGGATGATTGCCGGTGCGGTGATGCAATCAGCCGGCGGCTATCAGTCGGGCATCAACCGGGATGTACCGATGGCGGATGCGATGGAGATGGGGAAGGATTTTGCCCGTCTTACCGGCTGCGGCAGCCTGGCGCAGCTTCGTGCGCTGAGTCCGGAAGCGGTGATGCAGGGAGTCGGCGCCCTGATGATGGAAGGGATGAAGAAGGGCACAGGACTGCCCTTTACGCCGGTTATAGACGGCTATCTGCTGGGAAAAGGGTATAACAAGGTCGTCGAGGACGGCGATCATCCCGATATCCCGTACATGATCGGCTCCTGCGGCAACGATTTGGGGCAGACACCGGAGATGACGGAAACCGGCGGCCACAGCCAGCTTTATTATGGCTGCATCAACTGGAGCCTGAAAAACGCGGAACTGGGCAGAAAACCAGCTTATGTTTATTACTTTAACCGGAAGCTGCTCGGTGATAACAGCGGCGCCTTCCATTCGTCCGAGCTTTGGTATGTTTTTAAGACCCTGGACAGAAGCTGGCGGCCCAAAGCGCCGGGGGATTATGCCCTTGCGGAGCGGATCAACAGCTATTGGTGCAATTTTGTCAAGACCGGCGACCCCAATGGCCCTGGGCTGCCGCACTGGAAGCCCTGCAGCTGGGACAGCCATCATGTTGAGGTTTTGGACGTTGAGAAGTAATTTGTACCCGCTGTGGCCATAGATGCACGGTTCAACCTAGGGAGCGTGTTTATTTTCCGCTTATAGGCAAATCTTTTATAAAAATCGGGAAAATACTTGACAAAAGGTAAAATCTGTGGTATCATATTACCGTTGCCGGTAAAGGACAGCGGTAATATGCGCCACTAGCTCAGCTGGATAGAGTGTTTGACTACGAATCAAAAGGTCGAGGGTTCGAGTCCCCCGTGGCGCGCCAAGTAAGAAGGACGTATCGGAAAGGTACGTCCTTTTTATTTGGCTTATTTTATGAAAAGAGGGGAACTCGAACCCGTTTTATTAGGCGGATTTGCTTGCCCGGCCATCGAGAAAAGCCTATAGCTGCGCCGTTGTGCAGCTATAGGCTTGCGTACTATTGAGCAAAGAAAATCAGGACAGCTCCGTCCCTCCCCATTCAACCAGCGTGAACCCCTCGCGCCGGGACCCGTTTAGCTCCTGTGGTGGGATGTCGACCGGCTGCTCCAGCGGCTTCCAGGCCATAAACACTCGGAGGACGCTGTCCGGCTGGGGAGAAACCGTCAGCTCAGCAGAATCGGTGTACGTCTCCTGCTGAAAGGAAATCAGGTTGTAGGCATTGTTTTCCATCATCGGCAGCCAATAGACAATAAACTCGTTGTATTCCTTTGGGGTCAGGCCGATCTCGGAAAGCTTCTGCTGCAAAAACGCCATTGTATCCTCTCCGTGCACACACCAGCCCTTGGAAAGGTCATATACCGTGTCCGTTTCTCCTTCCCAGAAAAGGTAGCTGTATTCTTTTCCGTCGGCCAGGTTTACCAGGGTGCCGTCCGGCGAAGCGAGCACCTCCCATCCATCCTCATAGGGCGGATAGGTTGTCGTCAGTTCACCGTCGAAATCCAGCTGAACACGGACCTGTTCCTGCTCGGTGGGGTAGAGGTAGATTACCGGTTTGGCGGTCATAGACGACGGATTTTTACATTCGATGCATCCGGTAAGAGCGAGAGCCGCCAGGGCCGGGCAAAGTACCGATAAGATCTTTCTTTTCATCATCATCACTCCTGTTCTTTTATCTATATAGACAGCAAACGGAGCGGAATCTTGCGCTTTATTTTTTGGAATTTGCCTTATTTAGGAATTTTTCAGCCTGGACGACAAACCGGTCATGCTGGGCCCGGCCGATCTCCTCGACAGAATCCCGTACAACGATCGAGAAGGAAACCTTCCTTCTGTCCACGGCGGTGATCTGCGCCTGTGCAGTCACGGTCAGTCCCAGCGGGGTAGCGGCCGTATGCTGCAGATTCAGGGCGGTTCCGACAGACGTTTCCCCTTCGTCCAAAAACGTCTCCAACAGCTTAGCGGACGTCTCCTCCATCAGGGCCGCCATGGCAGGCGTCGCGAATACCGGGAGCGAGCCGCTTTTCATGCTGCACGCCAGCTTGTCTTCCGTGACGGTACAGGAAAGGGCGAGGGAAGAACCGATGATAATTTCTTTCATGATGCAATCCTCTTTTTACTTTTTATCTTTATTGTATCATATCCCCCTTATGATGTCAATATGGCGTTGTACTATAAGCACGGCAACAGCATTTACTTTTTAGAGCGGGTGTGGTATTATGTCAACCGAGGTG
>CAYWRQ010000053.1:0-16913 GCA_964460915.1 uncultured Oscillospiraceae bacterium | reverse complement strand
TGATAGAAACCGCGCGGACAGACGCAGCAATCAGCGAAGCCGAAAAGGAATATGCCGCAGAGGGCGTTCTTTTGGACGCAAGGGAAGCTCTTTCCTCTTTACGGAGGAAGCATTTTGGATAGTACACTGTAAAGCTCTACGCCCGCGCGTACCGGGACTTGGACGGAATTTATACCTATATTGCAGAGAACCTTTTGGAACCGGGCGCCGCCCTAAATATAGTTCAGCAACTGGAGAAAGCAATTTTTAGCTTGGAGCAGCTGCCGGAACGCGGTACCCTCCGCCGTATCGGCGTTTATGGGCACGGAGATTACCGCCAGTTGCTTGTTCAGAATTATGTCATCATCTACCGCGTGCTGAAAACAAAGAAAGAGGTACATATCGTCACCGTGCGCTATGCTCCGAGCAGCTTCTAAAACGAAGGAAGGGGAGCGGTATCTTATCACGGGAACTGGAAACAAGGCTTTTCCATATGGATATCGTATATATAGGAGGAAAAAGGGAAATGTATGAGCTGATACAGGCTGCCGAAAACAGCTATTATATCCAAAGCCCCGCAAAAATCGGGCTGGTCAGATTAAACGATACCGACGTATGCTTAATCGACAGCGGGAGCGATAAAGACGCAGGCCGGAAGGTCCGGCAGATTTTAGACGCCCATCAATGGCATTTGACCGCGATCTACAACACCCATTCCAATGCGAACCATATCGGCGGCAACAAATATCTGCAGGGGCAAACCGGCTGTAAAATCTATGCTCCCGGCATCGAGTGTGATTTTACAAGGCACCCGGTTTTAAAGCCGTCCTTTCTCTACGGCGGTTATCCGCCCAAGGATTTACGGCACAAATTCCTGTTGGCGCAGGAAAGCGGCGCCGATTCTCTTACAAAGGACACTCTGCCCCCGGCATGGAAATAATTCCGCTGCCCGGCCACTTTTTCGACATGGTCGGTTTCCGCACTTCCGACGGTGTGGTTTATCTGGCCGACTGCCTTTCCAGTAAAGAGACGCTGGAAAAATACAAAATCGGCTTTATTTATGATGTTGCCGCCTATCTGGAAACACTGGAAAAGGTCAAAACCTTACAGGCAAAATGCTTTGTCCCGGCCCACGCGGCGGCTGCCGGGGAGATAGCGTCCCTCGCCCAATATAATATCGATCAGGTTTTTGAGATTGCCGAGCATATTATTGGCCTGTGCAAAGAGCCGGCTTGCTTTGAAAGCATATTGCAGAAGCTGTTTGACGATTACGGGCTGACGATGAATTTTGAACAGTACGTTTTGGTGGGGAGTACCGTCCGTTCCTATCTTGCCTGGCTTAAAGATACCGGAAAGGTATACGCTCTATTTGAGCATAATAGCCTTTTGTGGAAGCAGAAATAAGAAAAACGAAATAAGCCGGGACGCGGCAGCTGATGAAGAGCTTACCGCATCCCGGCTTTTCTGTTATAAACTGTAACTTTTTTCTGAAAAACTAGACAGGGATAGAAGAAAGCTGTATAATATAATTAGTATTTATTGCGTAAAGGGGAAACTCCCTGAGGAAAGGAATGTAGAATAATATGGAAATCAAAGAGGTCACTGCTCTGGCGGAAAAGCTGCGGGGCAATGTTGCAAAGGTTATCATCGGCAAGGACGACGTCATCGACAAGGTCACCCTCTGCCTGTTCTGCGGCGGGCATATCCTGCTGGAGGACATCCCCGGCACCGGCAAGACGACGATGGCCAAGGCCTTTGCCCGTTCCCTCTCCAGCGGCTTTGCCCGGGTGCAGTTTACCCCGGACCTGCTGCCCAGCGAGCTGACCGGCATCAACTATTATAACCAAAAGCAGTCTGAGTTCGAGTTCAAGCCCGGCTCGGTCTTTACCAACATCCTCCTCGGCGACGAGATCAACCGCGCTACCCCCCGCACCCAGTCCGCCCTGCTGGAATGTATGGAGGAGGGGCAGGTTTCGGTCGACGGGAAGACCTATCCGCTCAAAAAGCCCTTTATCGTCATCGCCACCCAAAACCCCGTTGAAATCCAGGGCACCTTCCCGCTGCCGGAGGCGCAGCTGGACCGGTTCTTTATGCGGCTGAGCATGGGCTATCCCGACGGGGAGGCAGAAAGCCGGATGCTGTTTAGCCTTGCGGAGAGCCATCCGGTAGAGGACGTGGAGCCGGTCGCAACCGGCGAAGAGGTCCTTGCCGCCCAGGCCGCCGTCAAAAAGGTAAAGGTCAGCGAAGCCGTCCGGCAGTACATTGTTGCCATCGCCGACGCAACCCGCCATTCGGACAAGGTCAAGCTGGGCGTCTCCCCCCGCGGCAGCCTGGCGCTGATGCGCGCGTCCCAGGCAAAGGCCGCCGTACAGGGAAGGGACTATGTCCTGCCGGACGATGTGAAGGCGGTCGCGCTGGACGTACTCTGCCACCGGATCATCTGCAAGGGCTTCTCGATCTCCCAGTCTGTCTCCGCCCCCACCGAGGTGCTGACGGTAATCCTCAACCAGCTCCCTGTCCCGAAGGAATAATTCCCCTCAGGACATTCATTTGCATATACATATGCCGCCCCTATTGGAGACGGCACCGGAAGCACGCCGGCCTGCCCGCAAGCCCGCCCAGCCTGGACGGGGGCCGCAGGCCCCGTCGGAAAGAATAAGGAAAAATGGAATTTATTGCAATTGCGGCTGTCGTTTTGGGGCTGTTCCTGCTCCAAAACCAGCTGTACAAAAGCTATGCATTTAAAAATCTGGAATATCACTGCACCCTCTCGACCAACGAATGTTACGAAGGGGACGAGATCGAGCTGGTGGAGGAGATTGTCAACAAAAAATGGCTCCCCCTCCCCTGGCTGAAGGCGGAGATCACCACCTCCCGCTGGCTCTCCTTTGCCGGCGCCCAGTCCGCCGTATCGGATTACACCCGGTTTGTCCCGAGCTTTTTCTCGGTCAAGGGCTATTCGCGGGTCACAAGGCGCTGGAAGGTCAAATGCCTTAAGCGCGGGGATTTCGGCATCGAACAGGTCGTGCTCATCACTACCGACCTGCTGGGCTACTCCAACCTCTCGATGTCAGGACAGGCCGGTGCGCGGGTGCTGGTGCTGCCAAAGGCCATCGAAAGCGACGAAATCACCGTGACCCCCCGCTACTTAAACGGCGACATCATGGTCCGCCGCCAGCTGCTGGACGACCCCTTTTACATCAGCGGCGTCCGGGAGTACACCGGCCACGAGCCGATGAGCCGGATCCACTGGCTCGCCACCGCCCGCCAGCAGCAGATCATGGTCTACAACAACGACTATACCTCCCGCCAGAGCGTCACGATTATCCTCAATATGCAGTCCCGCCAGTTTGAGCACCTGGAGGTCGTCGACGAAACCCGGATGGAAAACGGGATCCGGGTCTGCGCCGGGCTGTTCCAGACGACGCTGGCCGGGATGCCGATGCGGTTTATGAGCAACTGCACGACCGACAACTCCCGCTCGACCACCGTCACCGGCGAGTACTGGGGCGAGGAATACGTCGTGGGGCTGCTAGAGCTGCTGGCGAAATTACAGCTGCGCTCTACGGAAGACTTCGGGAACTACCTCGCCGGGATTACCGCCGGGATCACCTCGACCGATATCGTCATTGTCAGCGGTTACCTCTCGATGCCGATGCTGGAGTTTGCCGAAGGGAAAAAACGCTCCGGCTCCCATGTCCGCTTTTTCATCCTCGGCCCGATCCCGGAGGATCTGGACTATACCGGCTTTGACGTGGTCCCCTGCGTGATCGACGAATCGGAGGGCAGGCGGGTGCTGCGCGAGGTCGAAGAGACGATGCAGCACAGCAGGGACGCGGAAGCGGAAAAGGAGGCGGCTGTCTAATGGGCAAAACAAAAGGAAAACCCTCGGTAAACCGTTTTCTGCCGGTATTCTACTGGATGTCCCTCATCGGCATCCCGTTTTTGATGCTGCCGGTCATCTACTTTGCCTGCGCGATTTCGATCACCACCGGCACTGGGTTTCAGAGCCATTCTCCTTCCCTGCCGCACACCCTTCTCCTGTTCGGTGAAAACGTGCTGGGCGGGGTGATCTGTGCGCTGCTCACGGTCTTGGCGGGTAAAATCCGGGACAAGGATTCGGACAACGCCAAGCTTTCCCTTGCCGCCAATATTTTAATGGCAGTCGGGCTTGTTGTCCTGCTGATCGTGCACTGCCTTTTGCACTTCTCCCTGACGGCGCAGTTCCTGCTCACAGCACTCGCCCTGATCATCACCTATATCCTGGTTTGGAAAAAAGCCTATCACACCTACGGCAGCATTGTCGACAAAACGACGATTGTCGCCTACTGCATCATTGCTGCCGTTGTCGTCGTGTTTTTCTGGGGGGCGAAGGTAGCGTACTCCCGGATGACGCTGGTCTGGGGGCTGTTTTACCTGGCCGTCTGCTATGCCCTGACCCAAAACCAGTCCAACATCGACTTTATGATGGCAAGGCGCAAGCACAAAATGGAGCATCTGCCGAGCGTCGTGCGGAAAAGAAGCCTTGTGCTGACGATCGGTGTTTTGGGAGCGCTTTTCCTCTGCATTCTTTTGACCCCGCAGATTACCTGGCTGTTCACCCAGGCCCTGACCGGCATCAAAATCCTTCTGATCGGCATCGTCCGCTTTATCGTAAACCTGATCCCCGGCGGCGTCTCCGAGGAAACCCCTGAGGAAACCGCGCCCGGGGCTGCCGGTGAGATGGGCGGCCTTCCGGGCGGCGAGGAGGGCAGCCCCTGGTGGGATTACATCATGTGGCCGCTGATCACGCTGGTGGTCATCTGGATGATTTACACCTACCGGGACGATATTATACGCTGGTGGATCACCCTCTGGCGGACGCTGACCGCACGGGTCCGCGGCGCCCTCTTTTCCGCACCCAAGCGGGCACGCATGGACAGCGGGGACGAAGGGGAGTATGAGGACGAGGTCGTCGAGCTTTCGGCCATGGAGGTCAAAGAAGAACTCCGCCGGGACGGATTCCGGTTCCGCGAATGGAAACGGGACGTAAAGGCCTACCGTCAGATGGCCGACGGAGAGGAAAAATACCGGCGCGGCTATCAGCTGGCCCTCTCCTGGCTCGGGTGGAAAAAGGTTCCGCTCCAGCCCAGCGACACCCCGCTGGACATTCTCGAAAAGGCCAAAAGGATCCTGCGCGAGGAGGAATGGGCAGCCGTCACCGACTGGTACAACCAGATCCGCTATGGTGAGCCGGACCCCTTCCCTGGAGCGTCGATGGCGCCGCTGAACCGGGCGCTGGACGGGATGGAAAAGATGAAATAATGCGGATAAACGCCGGGATAGAGCCTAAACTCCATCCCGGCGTTTTTTTAGGCCGTTATTCTTTTTTCAAAAGGCTCTTTATCAGCATGACCGCCCCGTACAAACACCCGCCGACCGCCAGGATATAGATAAAATCCTGCGGGAGGCTTGCCGTCACTCCGTAAAAGCCCTTGATACACAGATGCCCCGCAATGTAACAAGCCGGTGCGAGCCAAACGGCAAACAGCACCTTCCCCGCTTTCTTTTTACTGAAACAGAGAACGCCTATTCCCAATAGCACCGCAAGGCCGCCCGCAATCAGCAGGTAGTAGTTCATCGCCAGCCTTGGCAAGGTCATCCTTTCCCCGTCTTCCGGCTCTCCGTAAATCAGGACATCCTCATGCCGGTAGTCGATATAGTAGATGCGGGCGCCCTCCGCCTGCTCCGATGACAGGGTAAACTCCGCGCCCTCCATATTGCCGATGTGGCTCTGGCTGACCTCCAATTCGTAGCCTGAAATCCCCCCGTTCAGCATCGCCCCGCTGGTCGGCTCGTTGATCTCGATGTGCAGCCCTCCGTCCTCCTGCTCCTCTATGGTCACCAGCCCTTCGGAATAAAGCAGGTAATGGGGACAGATCAGGTAGTAGAAGACCGAAAGCCCTGCCGCCAGCAGGATGCAGACCGCCGCCGCCACCGTCTTCCATTTGCGGGCGGAGATCCTTTTTTTGATCATCGCAAGGGGGACAACCTCCGGGCGGGGGACCTTCTCCTTCCGGCTAAGGCCCTCCAGCGCCTTTTTGCAGTCCGGGCATTCGGCCAAATGCGCCTCGACCGCCGCATTGCTCTCCTCGCCTGTCATATTTTCGACGTACAGCGGGAGTAAATCCTGAATCAAACCGCATGGATATTTCATCTAAATTCTTCCTTTCCTTCGAGGCCGCGTCGGATCTTCTGTTTGGCCCGGTAAAAGGTCACACAGGCCCAGTTCTCAGTCTTGCCGAACAGCCGCCCGATCTCTTTAAAGCTCAGCTCCCCGAACACCCGCAGAGAAAAGACCTCTTTATACGGTTCTTCCATCTGATGGAGCAGGGTATGGATCCGCATCGCGTCATCCTTGTCGGCAAGAGCCTGCGCGAGATCCGCCGGGTCCTCCGGCTCCGCAGTTTCCAGGGACGCCCCCGCTTCTATGCGGCCGTTTTTGCGCAGGTAGGAATAGTAGCTGTTCTTCCCGATCTGGCAGAGCCAGACGCGCAGTCTGCTTTCCCCCTTGTACTGGCTGATCGAGGACAAAGCCTTCAGAAACGTTTCCGCCGTCAGTTCCTCCGCCAGTTCAGCGCTCCCGGTCAGCCCCCGCAGGTACCGGAAGACGTCACCGCAGTAGGTTTGATAGACCTGTTCAAAATCCGTCACGCACTCACCTCCTCGCTCATAAGACGCACAGGCAAAGGAAATCTTACAAATAAACAGAAAAAAAGGCAAACCCATCCGGATCTGCCTTACAATCAAATTATTCTTCCCGCACCTTTGCCAGCCTGTCCAGCAAAAAGCGGGAAAAGAGCGCACAGCTCGCCGCCATATATGGCACCACGAACAGCATCGGCACCAACAGGATACAGAGCAGCATGAGCGGCAGGAAGGATAAAACCATCGTTAACAGCTCTCCCCGGAAACCCTTGGTCGCCCTCGCAGAAAGGCGCAGAGCCGCAAGGACGCCGCTGCGATCATCGTATGCCAGGATAAACGGGGCCGCGATAAACCGTGTCATGACGGCGGCTGCCAGCAATAGGCCCAAAATGAGCAGCGCCAGCCCCAAAAGCCCCAGGGCAATCCGCAGCAGCGCTGCCATACCGCTGCTGCCGGAAAGCATCCCCACCGACCACAGCACCAATCCTCCCGGCAGGCAGCAGACTGCGGCGGCTAGGGCGCCCATTCCCTGCATCACAATTCCAAAAAGGAAGCTCCGCAGCAGGCCCCGCACGCTTTGCATCGGCTCAAAGATGGCTGCCAGAGCCGGTTCCTCCCCCGACGTCAGCTGATAGATAAACCCGAGATACCCGATTATCAGCGGGCAGAGGATCCATTCCGACAGCAAAAAAACCGCGCCGTCCAGCATCAGCTGCGTGCTGTCCACCGTCAGGGTCCCCGTGCTCCGGTTCCAGCTCAGCGCGTATCCGGACGTCCCGAGGAACCATCCGATCAGCCCGCGCGCCAGCTGAAAGGCCGCAAAAATCCCCGCCAGGAACAAAATCCCCGCCGCCGCCTTCGCCCATCTGCTGAACAGGGAGCGCCGGGCATCCCGCCGGATCTGCCGATAAAGGCGCAGCGGCGCAGGCGGCCCAGACTCGCCAAAGAGCATTTCGGCCTCGCCCGGCATCCCGCCGTACGGCTCCGGTTCGGAGGGATCTCCCGTCCTTTGCTTCCAGAAAGGCATCCGCCCACATCCTTTCTTTATTCCCGGTCCTCGTCATACACATCGTAAATCCCGTAGGAGGCGGGTTCGCTGCGGTCATTCTTATCGTACGGGATCGGGTCGACCACCTCGAACACCTCCGCCCGCTGCCACATCGACGCCGTAATCAGGGCGGTATACCCCTCCCCCGGCTCCGCCTTCCAGCGCAGCGGTTCCCGCTTCGGATAGCCGTACCGGGCCAGCAGGTTCATCATAATGCCGCTGTGGCAGATCAGCGCCGCCTCGGTAACGCGGTTTCTCATCATGTCATTCAGGACCTCCGCAAACCCTTCGCAACAGCGGTTTTGAAAGGCCGCCCGGTCCTCGCCGCCCAGGGGCGCATCCCGCATCCCGCTGTCCGACCAGGCCCGGAAGGCGTCTGTCCCGGCAATTTCCGCCACCGTCTTGTTTTCAAATACCCCGAAGGAATATTCCCGCAGCTTCGGCACAATCACCGGCGTCATCCCGGGGTAAAGAATCCCGGCTGTCTCGGTGCACCGCAGCAGCGGCGGGGCGTAAACCCGTCCGACATTCGGATATTCGCGGGTTTTCGCCAGCTTTATCAGCTGCGCCTTCCCTTCCTTGCACAGCGGCAGGTCGGTCGAGCCGATATACCGCCCGTCCAAATTCCCTTCGGTCAGCCCGTGGCGGATCATGTACAGTTTATAGGTAATCATACTTTTCATTCCTTTATGGATTTTATATCTATGATATATATTATACCGCAGTTCCGCGCGAATTCCAACGGAATATCCAAAAATTCAGGAATAATTCACAACAACATCGCCAAAAATCGTCGAATTTTGCAAAACCTCTTTACAAATTGTAGCAGTTGGTCTATAATTTACAGTGCGTTGAGTTGACATTCTGGGGATAATTATTCCCTTTTTTGAACAGCACGGTGGATAAATCGGGCTTGCAAAAGGATGCCGGCGGCCGCACGGATGAAGAAACGGTAGATTCTCCCTGTATGCGGGCGGGTCTCGCAGAAAGGGTGTAAAGCGTGAACAGTGATTTCCCAAGGATCCTGACGCTGCTCCGGAAAGAGCGCGGAATCAGCCAGAAACAGGCTGCCACCCAGCTAGGCGTTTCCCAGGCCCTGCTGTCCCATTATGAAAAAGGGATCCGGGAGTGCGGGCTGGATTTTGTCGTCCGGGTATCGGAGTTTTACGGCGTGTCCTGCGATTACCTGCTTGGAAAATCTCCCGATCCGGGGAGAAAGGAGCCGGAAAAGCCGGATGAATCCGACAGCCCGGCAAAGGCACAGGAGGGGCACGGAACCCTTATCTCTGCCCTGCGGATGCTGCTTGCCATGACCGACCGGATCGGAAACGGCCGGCTGTCCTCCTTTGTGGAATCCTACTTTTCGGCGGCAGTTTACCGGATGTTTCGGCAGATCTACCGGATCCATCCCCGCAACGAGGAGTCCCTCTTTACCATCCCCGCCCCCCGCGGCGACCTGCGGGCAGGCCGCCGGATGGAGGAGGCGGTGACGGAAACCGCCGTCCTTGCGCAGGACAGCTGCGGCGAACATCTGCTCGATCCGGAACAGCGGGAGCGGGCAGCCCTTACCACCGAAATCCTCACCTCGCTGTACGGCGCGGACGGGAACGAAATCCTCCGCCTGATCCATCAAACAGAAGAAGAACTGAAAAAATAGCGTTTTTGCCCAGTTTGAAAAGAGCTGGGTTTTTTGTTTTGCCGCGTCCGCATACGGCGTGCAGACGTTTTCCTGCGGAAAATAAACGTCAAAACAGGCGTCGAGCAGTCTCGCGCATTTCCCCGCGTGGAACACGGCCGCGGCGAATACAAGTTTAGGAGCCAGCCCTTTTCAAAGGGCTGGTGGTGAGCCATACGCTGCCGATGATGCCTGTGGGGGAAACCGGGGATTTTCCCATCAGGGAAGGGCCGCCCGGGCTCATGGCGTTCACCCTCCGTTCGAGGGTTGTCGCGACCTCAATCGCGATTTCGTTCTCCCCTTCCCGGACAAGGCCCGATAGGTCGAACCGATAGGGCGCGGCAAAACGGATCCCTGCCGAACGCCCATTGACAAAAACCTCCGCCGCTTCATAGCAGTCCTCAATCATAAGGACGTTGGTGCCCGCATTTAGCTCCGCCACCGTCTCATAACGGAAATAGCCGGAAAAGTCGGGATATATCCGCCCCATATTGGTCAGAGTTTCCATCCGGACCGGGTCGGTGAAGGCCGGGTAGGCTTTCGATTCGGCCCTTGTGACCGTAAAGCCGGACAGCTCCTTTTTCCTTGCCCCGCACGGGAACGGCAGGGCGGCATTCCTTTTCTCGCCCCCAAAGGAAATGATCATCAGCTGGAGCGGGGCCAGGCTCACCTGCAAGACCGTCCGCCCGTCCTTTTCCTCCGCCGCGACCGGCCGCAGGACGTTATCGAGCGCGTCATATTCTACAGGCAGCCCTTCCGCGCCAACCGATACCTCCCCGGTAAACGTCCTGCCGGGATCCTCGTTTAAAAGAAGCACGATGTCGCTGTCCGTCCGGTAATGGTAAACCGTCAGACGGCGGAACTCCGGCGTTACGGTAATATTCCGACGGATCGTTTCGGAAAGCTTTGCCGCAATCTCCTCGGCCGGTATGGCCTCCATTTTGGCCAGCACCGGCGCAAAATGGGCATTGCACTTTTCACATCCGTCGGAAATCCCTTCGGGCACCTTTTCGGTGCAGTAGACCGGGAACCCGCCCGCCTGCGCCTTTTCCACAAACTCCGCTGCGCTCTTGGGGATAAACTGCGCATAGGGAAGGAGCAGCGCCTGCACCGGGCGGCCGTTCAGCATAAATGTCCTGCCATCAAAGCTGGAGCCAAACCGCTCCATGTCGGCCAACAGGTCGGCGGGGATAATGTCAAAATCAATCTGATGCTCGATCAGCTGGCGGCAGAGCACCTTATCCGACTGGTACTCCCCCGCCCATTCGTTTTCGCCGTGATAGAGCAGCGCCACATCCGGCAGCGAAATACCGCCGCTGATCAGATGGCAGACCCGGTTCATATACCCCATCAGTTCCCCAAAGGCCCGGTACTGCGGGTTCTCCCCGTGGGCATAGAAATGCGGCGGACAGTCGGGATCGGGAAAAGCCTTCGGCGAGAAGGCATGAGGGGTAAAATGGTTGATGCCGCGGACAAGGAAATGATCCGCGAGATACTTCATCGTCTTCACGCCGGTCTGCCAGCCGTAGGCCCCGAAGTTTTCGCAGAGGGCGCACCCGCCCTTGCGCGGATCAATATGGGCGTGGGAGGAACCGAGCTTGCCCAGCTCGTAATGGTAAAATTCCCCGTCGCCGGCCGCGCCGACCCCAGCGGAGCGTTTTCCGTCGCCCCCGCCGATCAGCACCTGATTCCCGATGTTGTCAATCCCGGCCATATGCTGCCCGGATAGGCCGCGGAAATAGTGCCCCAGGCTGGAGCCGAGCCGGGCGTGGACGTCGTTGTCCTCGACCAGGTGGCCGATGTACTGGACACCGTGCCGTTCACACCAGTCGCCCAGCTGGAAGGAAAAGTTTCTCGCTACCAGCCTTGTCGCCGTGTCCATGTAGGCGACCCGGACCCGTGCGTCCAGCTGCCCGTCGGATGAGCGGTGCCACAAAAGCGGCAGCAGGTCCATCCATCCTTCCCCCAGCCGCTCCTTCAGCATATCCGGTACATATTTGCTCCAGGGAAGCGCCATCTCCTTCCGGCCAATCGACTCATCGAAATTGTAGCCGACGGTGTTGCCGATCAGCGGCTCGTCGCTGAAAAAGCCCGCGATTACGCTGCCGAACAGATGCCCGTAGTGGGCAAAGTGTGGCTCGTAGACCACATCGATCTGCTGGGTGCAGGATTCATAGTCTAGCATATTGATATAATCGTCCCGTCCGACGCCGTTGTGGGTCGTGTACAGAACATAGATTTTCCAGTACCCCTCCGGCACCTCCCAGCGCAGCAGCCCATCCTTGACAAACGGGGTCAGATCGACCGGCGCGCTCATCCTGTCCATCGGCTCAACCTTCCAGGCGACCACGTGCAGCAGCGTATCATCGTCAAAATGCTTTTTGTCCTGCTGGGCGAACGGGCCAAACGCAGGCATGATAAAGGGATGAATCATGCTCCCGACATCCAGCTCGACCTCCGGCTTCGGGCCGCAGACCTCGGCGCGGGCGTAGCTTAGATACTGCTTGCGCAGGGACGGGGCGGCTTCTTTGACGCTGCCCGCCGCAAAACCGGTCGGAAAATGGGCATCGTCCAGGATCCAGACCTTCATCGAAAGCTTCTGCGCCTCCTCCAAAATGATGTCCAGATCGTGCCACCAGCCCTCTCCGGCAAAATCCGGGTGCGGGCGCGCCTCCAAACAGACCGCCTTGCAGCCGGCATTATAGATGACGCTGACATATTCCCGCAGCGTCTCCTCGTCCTCGCCGTGCTGCCAGAAAAAGGGGAGGACGTAGTTTTCGCCCTTCCCGGCGAGCAGGTCTTTTATCCGTGCATTTTTCATAGGTTCCGTTCCTTTCCTTCATATAATACCGAAAACGATACGAATCGATACCCTTATTATAAACAATTTCTGTGTAATCCGCAAGGAATTCACAAATTTCCGCAGAATAATGATAAAACCGCAGAAATGTGCATTCGGCAGCTGCTTACCTATTTACTGCACACGCCGTTTAAAAAACGAGTCTGTCCCTGTCCGGCCGGGAAAAATCCTTGCACATCTTTCTTTTCTGTGCTACTATTAAAGCAACATCTAGAAAAATAAAAGGACTTGATCATATGCAGTTTGCAGACAGAATGGACCGGTACGGCAGCGGGATTTTCTCGGTGCTGCTGGAGCAGAAGCGCAGAGCCATGGACGCGGGTCGTCATGTCGTCGACCTCTCGGTCGGCGCCCCGAACATCCCGCCCGCTCCCCACATCATTGGGGCGCTGACCGGCGCCGCATCTGACCCCAAAAACTATGTCTACGCCATCCGCGACACCGCCGCATTGCAGGACGCGGCCGCCCTTTGGTATGAGCGCCGGTACGGCGTGAAGCTCGACCCGCGCACGGAGGTTGTTTCGCTGCTGGGTTCCCAGGACGGACTGGCCCACCTGGCCCTGACGATTGTGAATGAGGGAGACATGGTGCTGGTCCCCGACCCCTGCTACCCGATTTTTGCCGACGGGCCGGCGCTGGCGGGCGGTAAACTGGTCTATATGCCGCTGCTGCCGGAAAACGACTACCTGATCGACTTTGACGCGATTGACCCTGAAGATGCAAGGGCTGCCAAGCTGATGGTCGTCTCCTACCCCAATAACCCGACGACGGCCTATGCCCCCGACTGGTGGTATGATAAACTCGTTGCCTTTGCAAAGCAATATGATATCCTCGTCCTGCACGACAACGCCTATTCCGAGCTGACCTTTGACGGGCTGCACTGCGGCAGCTTCCTGGCCCATGAGGGCGCGATGGAGGTCGGCGTCGAGTTTAACTCCCTCTCGAAGACCTATGGACTGGCAGGCGCGCGGATCGGGTTCTGTCTCGGCAACACGGAGGTGGTGCAGAAGCTCTCCCAGCTCAAGTCCAACCTCGACTACGGGATGTTCCTCCCCATCCAGTCCGCCGCCATCGCCGCGATCACCGGGGATCAGTCCTGCGTCGGTTCGACCCGGGAGGCCTACAAGCAGCGCCGGGATATCCTGGTCGGCGGATTAAACCAAATCGGCTGGGAAATCCCAATGCCGAAGGCGACGATGTTCGTTTGGGCGCCGCTCCCCAAAGGGTACACCGATTCGGTGCGGTTCTGCGCCGAGCTGCTGGACAAAACAGGCGTCCTCGTCACCCCCGGCTCCGCCTTCGGGCCGTCCGGGGAGGGGCACGTGCGGATGGCGCTGGTGCAGTCGGAGGAGGAAATGCGCTGGGCCATTGACAGCATCCGAAAAAGTGGGATGATAAAATAAATCCCGTCCACCCCCCGTTCCGAAAGGAGAAAATCTATGCAGAAGCCGAAAATGATTCTCTTTGATTATGGCCAGACGCTGGCAAACGAAGCCCATTTCGACGGCGAAAAGGGCACGGCGGCGCTGATGGTCTATGCCATACAGAATAAGTACGGAAAAAACCCGGAGGATATCCAGGCGCAGGCCAACCGACTGAACCAGGAACTGAACCGTTTCGATCCGACCGGCCAGAACCCGCCATTAACGGAAATCCCGTTTGCTCCTTTTGAAGCCTACCTTTTGGAATCAAACGGGATTCAGCTATCGATTTCCTATAGTGAGGCAGAACAGCTTTTCTGGGATGCCGCCGCGCCTGGGGTTCCAACCGATGGAATTGAGCAATTTCTGCACGATCTTAAATGCCGGGGCATCCGTACCGGCGTTATCAGCAATATCAGCTACAGCGGAAAAGCCCTTTCCCGCCGCATCACGCAGCTTCTTCCCCATCACGATTTTTCCTTCATCCTTGCTTCCAGCGACTATCTTTTCCGCAAGCCAGCCAAACAGATTTTTACTCTGGCATTGGAAAAGGCGGGACTTTCGGCGGAAGAGGTTTGGTATGTGGGCGATAACTATACTTGTGATGTGCTGGGGGCCAAAAAAGCCGGCCTATTCCCGGTCTGGTATACCGGATTTCCCGCTTGGTACAATGAAGTGGAAAATGCAATCGGAAAAGATGACAAAGAGATTTTAAAGATTAAAAACTGGGAACAGCTGCGGGAATATATTGATTCACTCACCTAATTTTTCACACTGACGCGGCCGTGTCACAGCGAACCAAAGCGGCCAAACTGCTTCGTCAATCCGTTTCGTCGTTTATTTTCCGTTGGAAAACTTAGGCCAGAGAGGTCGGATAAGATTTCTACTTTTGCGACAGTCTGACAGCCCATTTTAAAGGGCTGGAGGTATATTTTCCCCCATTCTTCCCAAACTGAAGACAAAACCAAAATAAAGGGAAGGATGTTACCCATGCAGAATCTGAAAATCGTAAAAGTTACCGGCAGAGAAATCATCGACTCCCGCGGCAACCCAACCGTTGAAGCGGAGGTGCTGCTTATAGACGGTACAGTGGGCCGGGGCGCTGCGCCCAGCGGTGCGTCCACCGGCGAGTTTGAAGCGCTGGAGCTGCGGGACGGCGACAAATCCCGTTTCGGCGGCAAAGGGGTCCGCAAGGCGGTCGAAAACGTCAATACCGCGCTGAACGACACGCTCCTCGGCCTGGACGCGTCCGATCTTTACGCGGTCGACGGCGCGATGCGCAGAGCCGACGGCACAGAGGATAAATCCAACCTCGGCGCAAACGCGATCCTTGCGGTTTCAATTGCATCGGCCCGCGCGGCGGCTAATGCGCTTGGCATCCCGCTCTACCGTTTCCTCGGCGGCGTGAACGGCAACCGCCTGCCCGTCCCGATGATGAACATTTTAAATGGCGGCGCCCATGCGGGGAACACCGTCGACGTGCAGGAATTTATGATCATGCCCGCCGGGGCGCCCAGCTTTCAGGAGGGCCTGCGCTGGTGCACCGAGGTGTTCCACACCCTGGCGTCCCTGTTAAAGGGCAGGGGCCTTGCAACCTCGGTCGGCGACGAAGGCGGCTTTGCGCCCGACCTTCATTCGGACGAAGAAGCCATCCGGGTGATCCTCCAGGCCATCGAAAAGGCCGGATATGCCCCCGGCAAAGATTTTGTCCTGGCGCTCGACGCAGCGTCCAGCGAATGGAAGAGCGGGAAAACGGGCGAGTACCTGCTGCCCAAGAGCGGAAAGCGGTTTACCTCGGCGGAGCTGGTCGCCCACTGGAAAGACCTCTGCGAAAAATACCCGATCTATTCGATCGAGGACGGGCTGGACGAGGAGGACTGGGACGGCTGGCAGAGGATGACGGCGGAACTGGGCGGCAAGATCCAGCTGGTCGGTGACGACCTCTTTGTCACAAACACCGAGCGCCTTAAAAAGGGCATCCGGCTCCACTGCGGCAACTCGATCCTCATCAAGCTGAACCAGATCGGCACCGTCTCCGAGACACTGGAAGCGATCAAAATGGCGCAGGCGGCCGGTTACACCGCCATCGCCTCCCACCGCTCCGGCGAAACGGAGGACACAGCCATTGCCGACCTCGCCGTCGCCCTGAACACCTGCCAGATCAAGACCGGCGCGCCCAGCAGAAGCGAGCGGACCGCAAAGTATAACCGGCTGCTGCGCATTGAGGAACAGCTCGGCGCCGCTGCCAACTATCCGGGACTGAGCGCCTTCCACATCGGGCAGTAAATCAGGAAACGATATCCGGCATTTTTGTTCAGTCAGCCTCCCAGGAAGAAATGTTCATTCACGGGTCGATGTGGCCGCACACGTAAAGGTGCAGCCACATCGATCCGTCAATTTATCAATAGGGCAACATCTATTCCTGTAATGTTTTGCCACATTGGGTGATTCATCATCTCATTTGATTTGAAAATCAATCTTTATCGACTGTCTGACCAAATCTTGCGTTCTTGCAAGATTTGGTTTTTTTGCTGCATTTTCCGGCACATTTTTATCTGATCATACAAAAATATGCCCAGTCATACAGGAATATTTCCCTCTTTAACGCTTTTTCTCATTAGCAGACTTCCCAAAACCTTACTTTTCCCGCTTTTTTCGGGTAGTTGTTTTCTTTTCCGCCATCTCATTTTGACTGCGGGCAGCTGCAAAAAACAGAAAAAAACACCCGCTGCAAGCCGTTCATAAAAGGGAAACAAAAAATATTTTGACGGATTTAAAGAAAATTGTTGCATTTTCTTTCCAATAGGTGTATAATATACCCACGCGCAAAACTTTGCTTAAAAAATTAGGAGGAATTGAAAATGGCATTAAAAAATGAGTACCTGAAAAAAGTCCTCGCCGAGGTAGAGAGAAGAGACGCCGGCGAGCCCGAATTTATCCAGGCTGTCACCGAGGTTTTGGAGTCCCTGGAGCCGGTTGTCGAGGCCAGGCCCGAGCTGGAAAAGCTCAACATCGTCGGCCGTCTGGTCGAGCCGGAGAGATTTGTCCAGTTTCGCGTCCCGTGGGTTGACGATAAGGGCAATGTCCAGGTCAACCGCGGCTACCGCGTCCAGTTTAACTCCGCCATCGGCCCGTATAAGGGCGGCCTTCGCCTGCACCCCACCGTCTGCACCTCCGTTATCAAGTTTTTGGGCTTTGAGCAGTGCTTTAAAAACGCGCTGACCACCCTCCCCATGGGCGGCG
>CAYWRQ010000052.1:0-16994 GCA_964460915.1 uncultured Oscillospiraceae bacterium | reverse complement strand
TTCCAGAACGACGTCAACGCCCAGCTCGCCCCAGGGGCACTCGGAAGCGTCTTTGATCGCGTAGATAACGATCTTCTTGCCGTCGACAACAATGTAGTTGTCTTCGCCTTCGCCTTCATGGTAATCAACCGTGTGGCCCTGTGCTACGTAGGAGCCCTGAGCGGTATCGTACTTCAGAAGGTGCGCCAGCATCTTCGCGCTGGTCAGGTCGTTGATCGCAACGACTTCGTAGCCCTCAGCGCCAAACATCTGACGGAAGGCAAGACGGCCAATACGGCCAAAACCATTAATTGCAACTTTTACAGCCATTGTAATAAACCTCCAATGATTTATTTGTCTTTATTGTACACCATTTCGCGAAAAATAACAAGGGGTTTCTACGAAAATGGGCGAGAGAATCCGATGAATTTTTTGTGAAAAATTGGCAAATTGCCCCCTCTTTATCCCAAAGATTCTGTCTCAGCCATCTATGTGAAGAAAAATAAGCCATTATTTACTTCATCTTTTTTTGCCATCGGGGGCAGGCCGGCATATCCGGCGTGACCCGGCTCCCCTCCCCGGGCCGATACTGCCGGCTCATCGGAAAGGGCGAGCAGCGGCAGAAGTACATCTTCCCCCGCCGGTAAACCGTTTCCCGCTCATCCTCATAAAAATGCCGGCAATTCAAGCATACCTCTTTTCCCTGCACCAAATATCCTCCTTTTTATTCGTGTGGAGAGTGGAGAGTAAAGAGTGGAATGAAGGTGCGGCGCGGGACGCGCCTACGCTCCGCTCTTTATTCTTCTCTCTCTTCTCTCCAAAAACACTTCCGCCTCAGACAACCTGGCTGGCTGCCTGAGGCGGTTTAAGTCAACGGATAATTTTTTGTTTTCCGGCCTTCTTTTCGGGAAGGGCGGGCTTTTCCTGAGAACCGATATCGGTGAAGATGACGTCGTCGTCCTCCTCGTCCCCTTCGCCGTCCTCATCCTCGTCGTCCTCATCATCCTCGCCCATTTCGGCGCGCATCTGCTTTTCATGCGGCTCAATGATATACTTGACAATGTACGGATATGAATTGAACACGGCGATAAACCAAACCAGCGCAAAGCCGATCAGGATAAACACCAGCGCCCAGATCAGCGGATAGAACCACAAAAGCGGCACGATCAGCAAAAGTGTCCAAAAAGCGGTGATGAAATTCGACTTGATGCCCAAAAACGAGAAGATCAGGCTGTTTTTCAGGATATGCTTCAGCGGCAGCTCAACCGTAACGACCATCAGGTAGGTGTAAAACCGCATAAACATCAGCAGCACCAGCACCATAATGCTGATCCCCAGCGGGATCGCCATCGCGACGGACAGCCCCTGGTTGGCAATGTACCAGATCAGCGCGATCCCGACGATGCCGGTCGTCAGGATATCCAAAAGCCCCAGGAAAAAGCCCTGCTTGAAATTGGACTTAAACGCGTCAAAGAAATCCGATACCATAAAGACCGGCTTTTCATTGGCAAAATTCCGCAGGATATACACCAGCCCACAGGTCGCCGGGCCAATGGTCACAATCGGGATACAACAGACCAGGTAGAGCAGGTTTATTTCAATCAGCTTCCAGAACTTGCGCCCGAACAGTTCAAAGAAATAGAAAAAGCGCTTTTTCTGCGGCCCGTTTTTGTCGACGCCAGGTCCGGGCTTGCTGTAATTAAACAGTCCACCAAATATTGACATAGGTTCTATCTTTCCTTTCACACAGGCGCGGAGCCGTCCCTTGGCGAAACAGCGGCGCCCCTTAGCCATACCTTCCAACCGGTTGGCAAAATGTCCAATCGCTTTGTCGAAAGAAGCGGCTTTTTATTGGATTTTAACAGTACTATTATGAAGGAAAAACGCTCTTTTGTCAAGTATGTTCCATTGGCATTTCCTTGAACGTTTCGTAAATTATCAAAGGGAGGAGGTATACCCGGGAAAAGGGCGCATTTTAGCCGGCGGCTATATATTGTCCCAGCTTGGTCGAATAGAGAAGGCTCCCCCCAAACGCCAGCCCCGCAAACCGCGGCTGGCGCAGGATCGCCCGGCGGTAGAGGGCCAGCTGGGCCGCGTATCGATCGGCAAGGGTCCGCATACTGCCGATCCGGTCGGTCTTATAGTCGACCAGCCAGATTTTTCCTTTTTCGATGAAGATGCAGTCGGCGATCCCCTGCAGCAAAATCTCCCGCTCCCCGCCCTCCGGAAATCCGGCTTCAGCGGCGGGAATCGTATCGAAGAACTTATACTCCCGAAGCACCTGATCCGCCGCCAGCATCCGCTCCATCAGGCCGGAATGGAAAAAGGCGGCAAATTCCTCCCGGTCGATTGTCTCGGCCTCGGCCGGGGTCAGGTACTGTCTCTCAATCAGCCGCCGCAGTTCCCCTTCCGGGTCCTGTGCTCCAAGGGCATAGTCGGCAAACTGCAGCGCCCGGTGGAAGATCGTCCCCTGCTGGGCCGGGGTAAAGGGGGTATCGGACCGGCCCGGCTCGGCGCCCCGCTTTTCCAGCTGCACCTCATCCCCGCCGCACTCCTCCGACAGCAGCTGATACCGGCCACCGGAAAGGAACTGTGGGGCGGAAAGCCTGATCCGCTTGTCCGTATGGGTAATGCGGGTAACCGAAAGCTTTGCCGGGATCCGGGTCGCGGCCGAATCCGGATAGGTCCAGTCAAACCTTCTTCGCAGCATAGCCACCGCTTCCGGATCAGACCCTGCCGGCTGCGTGTCCGGCTCCGCTTTCGGGCTCTCCCGTCCCTTCGGGCACAGGACGCGCAGCGGGAAATCCGCTTTTATAAGCGGCGGATCTTCAAGGCCGTATGCCTCCCGGACAGCGCTCATACCCGGATGGCGGAGAAAGGCGGCCAGGATCCAGTCTCCGTAGCTCTGGCAGCGGGCGGAGGACACCTCCGGCAACCTCCCGTCCGGGGACTGCCCGGCGTACATCCCGGAAATACTTTTCAGCTTCCGCCCGAGGTTTTTCTCCGACACGCACAGGATCAGCCGTTCTTTCGCGCGGGTGACGGCCACGTACAGCAGCCGCAGTTCCTCTGAAACCATGTCCTCCCGCTCCCGGGCCGCGATCGCCGCGTAGGGGAGGGTCTGGTACCGGCGCAGCTGCGCCCGTTCGACCCGCCGCATCCCAAAGCCCAGCTCCGGATGGAAGACGGTCATGCCGGTGAGATCCTGGGCATTAAACCGCTTGCTGCACCCAGCCACCGCCACGATCGGGAACTCCAGGCCCTTGGAACGGTGGATCGTCATAATCCGCACCGCGTTTTCCGCCTCCGCCAGCGGGACGGCCGCCTTAAAGTCCTGCTGCTGCTCGGCAAGGGCGTTTAAATAGGAGACAAATCCCGCCAGCTCGCTGCTACCGCCTGTCTCATAATCGGCGGCGTATTTGAGCAGCAGCCGCAAGTTGCTCTCCCTCACCCCGGCCCCGGATGCTCGGCTCATGACCTCGATAAAATCGGTCTGATCATAGATGTACTGGATCAGGGTCGAGATACGGGTGACGGCGCTCTTGGCCCGCAGCCGGTGAAAAAGCTCGAGAAAAGAACCAGCCTTAGCGGCGTGCGCACTCCCGGACGCGGCCTCGCGGATCAGGCTGCGGTACAGGCTCCCGCCCTTTCCCTCAATCGCCAGCCTTGCCAGGTCGTCGCAGTCAAAGGAGAATACCGGCGAGAGCAGCACCGCCGCCAGCTCGGTATCCCTTGTCGGGTTGTCCAGCGTCTGGAGCAGGGCGGTCATCAGCGACACCTCCCGCGAGCCAAAATAGCCCGAGGTAGTGCAAAGCTGCGCGTCTACCCCCAACTGGTGCAGCGCTTCGGCGTACAGGGTATCCAGTCCCCGCACGCTCCGCATCAAAATGACAAAGTCCCCGCCCCGGCAGGGCCGCAAAGCGCTATTTCCCTTATCATAGACCGATTCCCCTTCGGCGATCATCCGCCCGATCTCCACAGCAAGGGCCCTTGCCTCCAAAAGATAGACCGATACTGGCTCCTCGTCCGGGGATTCCGTCTGTTCTTCCTCTTCAGCGGCCGCCGCGCCATCGATCAGCTGCAGCGTCACCGTCGCCTGTCCCGCAGGGAGCGGCGGATAATAGGCCGCCCCGCAGTGGAGCGCTTCATTTTCATCGTAGTCCACGTCCCCAACCGCCCTGGACATGACGCAGGAAAAGAGAAAGTTGGCCGCTTGAGTGATTTCGCGCCGGGAGCGGAAGTTTTGGGAAAGGACGCAGAGCGCCGGGAACGCCTTCCCGTCATAGGGGGCAAAGGACTCCTTCTTTTCCAGGAAAACCGCCGGGTTGGCGCTGCGGAACCGGTAGATACTCTGCTTTAGGTCGCCGACATAGAAAAGATTCGCGCCGTCCTTACTGATGCAGCGGAAGATCATATCCTGCAGGCGGTTGGTGTCCTGGTACTCGTCCAGCATAATCTCCTCGAACTGCCCGGAAAGCTCCTTTCCGTAGGCCGTCGGCGTCCCGTCCGGGTTTGCCACCAGCTTCAGCGCAAAGGCCGCGAAGTCGTTAAAGTCCGCGACTCCCGCCGCCTTCTTTGCCGCGTCCAGCCGCTCTGAAAAATCGGTGACCAGCGAGAAGAAGCTGCGGATGACCCTTCTCTCGGCGGAGAGGTCTTGCTGAAATTCCTCGCTGCGGCAGATCAGCAGCTCCCCCGCCTGGGTGAGCAGGTCTTTGGCCGTGCTGCGGCAGTCCTTTACCGCGTCCTTCATGACGGGCGGGGCCCCCTTTAAAAACGTCAGCCGGTGCCCTGCAAAAATCCGTTCCGGCGCGCCATACAGGCTGTCCCAGGAAAGCGCTCCCTCCCTAAGGGCACGGATCCCGTCCAGCTCCTCCTGGAGCATCGCCAAGACCTTGCCGCTGCAAAGCGCCGCCCCGGAAACCGGCAGCGCCCCCTCTACCGCCTTTTCCATCAGCTTTTCCGCGCCCCGGATCAGCTGGTGAACCTTATGGAGGATCGCCTGCCCCCACTGCGTCTCCTCCGGGCCGGTACCGGCCGCCTCATAGAGGGAAAGCTGCCGCTCCATCCATCTTTCCGGGAACGGGAGCGAGCGGAGCTTTCCGTACAGCGAGAGGATCTCCGCCGAAAGCGCCTGGTCATTCTCAATCCCAAAATAGCCGGTCAGCTCGGCAAAATCCTCATTCTCCCCCGCCTCGGCCATCATATACTGCTCTTCCAAAAGGGTGCGCAAAACCTCCGCCTTCATCTTGGAAAGCATCGCATCATCGACCCCGCGCAGGCTCGGGGACAGCCCCAGCCGCTCAAAATTTTCCCGGACCAGCGCATGGAAAAAGGAATCCATCGTGCAGATTTTCGCCTGGGAAAGGAGCATCATCTGCCGCTGGAGGAAGGTGTCCCCGGGGTTTTCGGCCAGGGCTGCCCGGAGACGCGCCCTTATACGGCCGCGCATTTCGGCGGCGGCGGCGCGGGTGAAGGTCACGACCAGGAATTTATCCGCATCTGCCGGGTGCTCCCGGTCGAGGATCCGGGCGGTAATCCGCTCGGTCAAAACGGCGGTTTTCCCGCTGCCGGCGGCGGCGGAGACGAGCAGCCCGCCGCCTGTCGCGTCGATGGCGGTCTGCTGCTGCGGGGTCCAGGTTGGCATCGAATCAATCCTTTCGTTAAACCCAAAATAAGTAACTATTTCCATTATACACACTACGGCAAAAAAAATAAAGCCCTACCAGGCAGAAAACATAAGTGAAAAAACCGCCCCATAAGGACGGTTTTAACAGTATTAAGAACAAACTATCTTGTTATCATGAAATGGCGTACCCGTACCTCTACGCGCATACCATGATCCATTGCAGCGATTGCCGTCAATGAACCATAGTAGTCTTCACCATAATCATAAAGTGGCCATTCCCATGATTCAGACCAGCCATAGCCTTCTTCACAGGAAAGCAGATATTGATAAAAGCTTTCATAATCGCCAAATGCTTCCTTAGGCGTTATTTCCGGCTCCTCTTCACCTTCTAAACCGGATTCGCCCCAGGCCTTACAAAGTTCATCATAAACAGCCAGCATAGCCTGATATCCGGATTCATAAGCCCCGTCACCCTGAAACTCAATTGTATAGGTAACCATCCCTAGGCAATCATCTGTGCTTCGGAAGTCAAGCCGGATGTCAGCATCGTATCCTGCTATGGAGGACTTTTCTTCAGGGTACCATACCTCATCCTCCCCATCACCTTTGCCTTTTTGGAGTTTTTCCTCATTGAGACCGCATTGTTCCAAAATCGTTTCCGTGCTTTGGTCAATACCGTTCTTTAAAATTTCCATATAAGACAATGGGTCTGCCTTCGCTGTATTGCAAGACACAAAAAACGAGGGGCAAACGAAAAGGGCTACCATTATACAAGAGATACGCTTTAAAAGTTTGGTCATGAGGACGCCTCCTTTATTTGGCAATCATTACGGCTCTAAAGGACGGTCTTTGGCATCCAGAGTTCCATCACTAAATTTAATTGTATACGTATAATAAACTCCACTTTGATTGCCGCCTGTGTTCAGAATCGATAAACCGCTAGCTAGTCCGCCTGACTGCGAATATGTTGTACCCGCTGTTGGATTAGATTGATTTTTTCTAATATTATACGTATAATCATAATTTGTGGTTTGGCCCAGGTTGAATGAATACAAATCACCACTTGTTGTAAGTGTTACATCGACAGAATTAACTGAAACAGTGGCACTGCTAGTTTTAGTATATTTAAATCCAATAGATTTGGGATTATAAGCAGTACGCACTTGGTTGTCAATTACAGGAGTAGTTTTGTCATAATTAGCAATGATTGTAAGCGTAATAGTATTATTTTTATAATCATAGCTGATTGAATGAGAACCCCTTGTTTTGTTCACAATGGCGGATACATCTGTTGGTAAAATACCTTCGGAGTTTTCGGTATATGCAAGCACTGTGGATACACAATATTCATTCAAAACATCATCATACTGAACAACTTGTAATTCAGTATAAAAAGGAATTGCACGGTTCCGACTTCTGTTTTGAATTAAGCTTATTTCGTCTCCAGGTTGTACATTAACCCCATTTTCCATAAGATAAGATTTTAAATCTTCGTCAGCATAACATGCGTCCATTGTCCCTAGAACAGTAAATTCCCCACTCTCCACTGCATGGACAGTCCGAGAAGGAATTATACCCAAACAGAGAATCAGAATTAAGCAGAGTAAACAAGAAATCATTCGACTGAACTTTTTAGTCATCATAGAACCTCAACCTTCCTTGGTAGTCGAAAATAACGCCCAACTATATATTAATTACCTCCTTGACTATATTATAACAAAAAGGATGACTTTTCACAAGTTAATTATACACAAATTAATCGACGTGACTATGTTCAATGCTTCCAAAATTTTCTTAAAATTTGTCATAATATTTGGTCGAAATTTATAAATAAAATTTACTTGAAGAACGATAGGACACATGGTTTCACAAAATAAAAACGCCCCGGAAACCCGGAGCGCATTTGTAAAAGGTCAATCAATCTCGACCATTATACACAAACTGCCTTTTCCGCAAATCCGGCAAATCCAGCCGCAAATTCTTCCGCTAGCCGCTCCGTACCGCCTTCCTTCCAGCACTGGGCCAGATACATCATCCCGCACATACAGGCGTATTTGTCGTAATAGTCCCCGAATATGGCGCGCTCCAAAAAGTCCGCCTGCTTTTCCGCATCCGCTTCGGCGAGGGCGCGCTCCATCTCCGCGCTGCTGCGCCGCCAGACGTCCCGCAGCAGCTCCGAATCCCAATCGATCTCGGACGCTTCTTTACCCTCATAGGATACAAAATGCGCAAGTCCTTCATCAAAGGTGAATGCGTCCAGCCGGTCTATGTACCCGCCGCCCAGCCATGCCGCATCCAACCCGGGCAGAAGCGCGTGGATACACACATGGCAAAGCTCATGGGTCAGCAGGTTCTGCACCAGGCTCCCAATCGAACAGGCCCCTAAATATTTTGTCCACAGCCCCATGTCGAGAACCGCGGTATATCCGCCCTGCGGGTCCGGCATCACCGTCGCGTCGTTCGGTTCCGGATAACCGATGATCAGGGCGACCGTCGTCCGCTCCAAGATTTCTTCCCAGCCGGGGAACAGCGCGTCCCAGACCGCTCGGTTCCCCGGGACAAACTGCTCCGCCGTATGAAGCGTCTGTTCATACACTTCCCGCACCGCTTCTCTCTTTTCATCGGAAACGTCCGGCATCTCAAAGCAGTACCCCGGCTGATGGAAGAACCATTCCGGTTCATGCGCCTTTATATCTTTTCCCGCCAGGTAATCTGTTACAATGTGATTGTATATTTTCATGTTATGCACCCTTTCGTTACAGCCTCTGCCGCATTTTTCTTTATTGTACCGTTCACGAAAAGGGAAATCAATCAACGCTTTGTTGAAAGGCCCGAATTCAACCAATGGTTGAATAGCAGGATGATTTGTCAAAAACAAAAAGAGGAACACCTCTGTGCTCCTCTTACAGGTCAATCGATCTCGACCATAATTTTGCTGCCGTTCTGCTGGGCAGCGGAGCGCATCACCACGCGGATAGCCTTAGCAATGCGTCCCTGTTTTCCGATAACTCTGCCCATATCGGACGGAGCCACGTTCAGATGATACACGATCGTGCCGTCCTCGGCCGGGGGATCTACCGTCACCTTGACGGCATCCTTGTCCTCAACCAGGCCGCGGGCCAGTGCAACCAGTAATTCTTCCATGTCAAATCCTCTTTTCTCGGGAACCAGGTCAGCGCCGGTATTTTCGGGAACAGCGTCTACAGGTTCACCGCCTCTGAAACCCCGGCGGCTCTGGGGCGAAAACCAGCAGGGGAATTATTTCTCGGAAGCGATCTTCAGGATCTTCTTTACAGTCTCCGTGGGCTGCGCGCCGGTAGCGATCCATTTATTCGCCTTTTCCATATCCACGTTGATCACGCTGGGGTTCTTGGTGGGATCGTAGGTGCCGATCTCTTCAATGAAGCGGCCGTCGCGGGGATATCTGGAATCTGCGACAACGATGCGGTAGAAAGGAGCTTTCTTAGCGCCCATTCTGCGAAGTCTGATTTTTACTGCCATGGTAATTTCCTCCTGAAACTATTTTCTTTTGTTTTATATGACAAACTGAAAGGCTTTGCCCTCAGAAGTCGACGTTTACAGCGGTGAAAACGGGTTACAGATTCATCGGCGGGAATTTCGGCATTATCCGCCGTTTCCCCTTTTTGCCGAAGCCGCCCATTTTCTTCATCATCTGCTTCATCTGCTCAAACTGCTTGAGCAGCCGGTTGACATCCTGCACCGTTGTGCCGGAGCCAGCCGCGATCCTTCTCTTGCGGGAAGGGTTGATCACGGAAGGGTTTTCCCGTTCCTTTTTGGTCATCGAGTTGATCATCGCCTCGATCACCTTGAGCTGCCGGTCGCCCTCATCGATGTTTTCGTCGGTAACCTTGCCGGAAATACCGGGGATCATCGAGATAATCGACCGCATCGAGCCCATCTTTTTGATCTGCTGCATCTGTTCCAGCAGGTCGTTCATATCGAAAGCGTTCTGCTGCATCTTTTTGGCGAGCTTTTCCGCTTCTTTTTCATCGACCGTTTCCTGCGCCTTTTCAATCAGCGTCAGAACGTCGCCCATGCCGAGGATCCGCGAAGCCATCCGTCCCGGGTAGAACGGTTCCAGGTCCTCGATCTTTTCGCCGGTACCGGAGAACTTGATCGGCTTGCCGGTGACCTGTTTGACCGAAATTGCGGCGCCGCCGCGGGTATCGGAGTCTAACTTGGTCAGGATGATACCGGTGACCGGGAGGGTTTTATTGAAGGTATCCGCCACCGTAACGGCGTCCTGGCCGGTCATCGAGTCGACAACCAGAAGGATCTCGTTGGGGTGTACCGTGCTTTCGATTTGTTTCAGCTCTTCCATCAGCTTCTCATCGATATGCAGCCGGCCGGCCGTATCGACGATGACAAGGTCATAGCCGTGGTCCTTTGCGTAGCGCAGGCCTTCCGCCGCGATCTGCACCGGGTCGCCCTGTCCCATCTCAAAGACCCTTGCGCCGGCCTTTTCGCCGACGATTTTCAGCTGTTCATTCGCCGCCGGACGGTAGACGTCGCAGGCGATCAGCAGCGGCCTGCACCCCTCTTTATCTTTGAAGTACTTTGCCAGCTTGGCCGCATGGGTCGTTTTACCGCTGCCCTGCAGGCCGCACATCAGGATAACCGTCGGGGGCTTTGAAGCGAACTCGATCCGGGCGTTTTCCCCGCCCATCAGCGCGGTCAGCTCCTCGTTTACGATCTTAATCACCTGCTGCGCCGGAGTCAGGCTTTCCAGTACTTCCTGCCCGACCGACCGCTCACTGACCGTCTTTACAAAGTCCTTGACGACCTTATAGTTGACGTCCGCCTCCAGCAGCGCCAGCTTAACCTCGCGCATCGCCTCTTTAATATCCGTCTCATTCAGCTTTCCCTTAGACCGCAGCTTCTTAAACGCCGCCGAAAGCTTATCCGACAAACTCTCAAACGCCAACGCCATCCCTCCTCTCCCGCTTTTTGAAAAAAGCGGGGCAAAAACTTTCCTGTCATTCTCTCCGTCAGCACCAGAAAAAACACTGCCCAGTCGCTCCACGCTCCTGTTGCCCTTTCGGGAAGATTTTCTCTGATGTTTCCCCAACCCAGCTTTTGAAAAAAGCTGGGCGGTCACGGATCGCTTTTTCCCAACGCGGCCGTGTCACAGCGAACCAAACGAGTGAGAGCGTTCGACAAGCTCACGCTCTTCGGACGTCATTTGGCCCGTACGATTGATTTTAGATACTCTACCCGAACGTTCGACAGCTGCGCAGAGCAGCTGGGCAATGGTTTTTACTATCTAACGGAAAGGGTGACAGGAACGTTTTTGCAGTTGTCCGTAGGACAACGAGCTTTCTTTCAAAAAGTCGCGTAACCCCTTGCATCCTTCCGTTTCACACCTTTTATTTTCCGCAGAAAAACGCCCGCTAGCCGTATGCGGGCGCGGCAAAACGAAGTTCACCAGTCTTCGGACGTTTATCCCGTAAGAAAGGACTTACTCAAAATAGCCGTCCGCAAAGGAACCGAGTTTTTCCTGTATCTGCCTTACCCTGCGCACGCCCGAGGGCCGCCGCAGCGCCGTATACTCCCGCTCGATCTCCGCCAGCAGCCGGTTCACTTCATCAAACGTCTCCATCATCTGCTTAAACCGGGCCGCCGCGTGCAGCTTTTCTTCCATTTCCAGCAGCTGTGCCTCCGCCCGCTTGATGTTGTCGCGGACGCCCTGCCTGGAAATGCCCTCCTGCTCGGCAATTTCCGCGAGCGAAAGGTCTTGGTTATAGTAGAGGTCGATTACCTCCCGCTGCTTCTCGGTCAGCATCTCGCCGTAATGGTCGAGGAGAATCGATATGTCCAGATTTTTGTCCGCCATCCTTCTCCCTCCGTCCCGAAAAAAGCGCAGCGTGTAAACCTTTTTGCTTTACAGTTTGTATTATAGCGCGAATCTGCCCCGCTGTCAAGTATTTTCCTTTACAGAGAGGAAAAACAAGGGAGATTTTTGTGGAATTCTGCGCCCAGTTTTTGGCTAAAATGCTGAGAACGTGTCCGGCATCTGCGCCGCATTGGCCCGGAAAGCATCGCATTTTGTATCGATATATGCGGCAAAATAGAAAATTCATCTTGCTTTACTCTTTTACCAGTTTATTTACTTGAAAAAAACAAACCATTGTTGTATAATCTTAATATCTGCATAATTGATGCTATTTTACAGAGGGGAGGAAGGCCGCTATGAAAAAATCGCTGCATCGGATCCTGACCATGTTGATTCTGCTGGTCATGTCCGTCTCTCTGTTGATCAATTTCGGTATACAGATCCGGAATGCACAAGACAGCATGGAAAGATCCTCCCAGGAGCTTTTTTGGCAGATCAACCAGCTTTTCGACCAGAGCCAGGCGGAGCTTTCCAAGGTCAAGGACGAATTCGCCAACACCTGCCTATTGCGCGCCGAAGCGGCGGCCTATATTCTCCAGTATCACCCCTCCGTCCTCGAAAGCCAGGAGGAGATGGAAAAGATTGCCCAGATGCTCCAGGTCGACGAGTTCCATGTATTCGACGCGGAGGGCACGCTGTTTGCCGGTTCGGAGCCGAAATATTTCGGCTTTACCTTCCATTCCGGGGAGCAGATGGAATTCTTCCTCCCGATGCTGACCGATCATTCCCTCAAGCTCTGCCAGGATATTACCCCCAACACCGCCGAGGGCAAGCTGATGCAGTACGCGGCTGTCTGGATGGAAAACGGGAAATACATCGTACAAATCGGGATGGAGCCGCAGCGGGTGCTGGAAGCGACCGAAATGAAGGAGCCGTCCTACATCTTTTCCCTGCTGACCTCCGACAGCGGCGCGATCCTATATGACATTGATTCCGAAACCTACGAAATCCTCGGCTCGACCCAAAAAGACCTGATCGGAAAAAAGATGACCGACCTCGGCCTCTCCCCCAGCCAGCTCCTAACCGATCGGGACGGGTTCAGCGCGACCGTATCCGGCGTCCCAAGCTACTGTTACCTTTCCCATCAGGACGGCATGATCCTCGGCCGCACCATTGCCAATGCCACCCTGTACCATCCGGTTTACCTCAGCACCGTCAGCCTGCTCGTTTATCTGGCGGTCGTAGCCCTGATCATGATTGTATCGATTACCTATTATACGGATAAAAAGGTAGTCGACAGCATAGAGACGATCAACCGCAAACTTCAGTCGATTACCGCCGGGAATCTGGACGAACGGATCGACGTCCACACCTCCCCCGAATTTACCGAATTCAGCGGCCATATCAACCAGATGGTCAAGAGCCTTTTATCCACAAACGATATGCTGACCCATGTCCTGAACACGGTCAAAACCCCGATCGGCATTTACGAATACAGCAAGGAGCGGAAAAAATTCCTGGTCACCGGCCGGATCCCGGAAATCCTGTCCCTGACGGACGATGAAAAGGCGCGGCTGCTGTCCGACCCGGACCTGTTTGAGGAAAAGCTGGAGGCCGTCTGCCGCACTCCGTTGGAAAACGGGAAAAACATCTACCGAATCGACGGTCCAAAGTTTGTCCGGATCGAATCCTTTATATACGGCGAATCGACCGTCGGTATCCTGACCGATGTGACAAACGAGATCCTGGAAAAGGAGCAGATCAAGCGCGAGCGGGACGAGGACCAGCTCACCGGCCTGTTAAACCGCCGGGCCTTTTACGCCCAGGCCGAGGAGGTCTTTGCGGACAAGGGCGCTTTAGGCTACGCCTGTGTCTTTATGTTTGACGCCGACCGTCTCAAGGAGGTCAACGATTTCTTTGGCCACGACGCCGGCGACCTTTATCTGTATCAGATCGCGAACCTTCTCCGCGCCGCATCCTCCCCCAATTGGAAGCTTGCGCGGATCGGCGGGGACGAATTTGCCGTTTTGATCTACGGCTGTGCCACCCCCGACGAACGGCAGAAGCAGATCGCCATCTTCCGGGACTACCAGCAAAACAGTACCTTCCAGATCGAGCCGGGCCTGATCCTCCCGCTCGCCTTCTCCGCCGGATGTGCCTGCTACCCGGAGGACGGGGAAAGCTGCCAGGCCCTGATCAGCTGCGCAGACAAGCGGATGTATGAGGAAAAGCACATCCACAAGCAGTGCCAAAACGCCCTCAGCGCCTTTATGACCGATGAACAGGCATAAAAATGCCCCTATGCTCCAGGCAGACGCCTGCGGACATAGGGGCTTTGCAATTGATTAAACCGGGTTTTAGCTATAGGCCTTCAGAAACTGCTCGACCAGCTCCATCGCTTCTTTTGTCCAGCAGCCGGTTCCGTGCCCCGCGGCGGCTATCTTCACAAATTCCGCCCGGCCGCCGGATTCCCGCACCCGCTCACAGAAGCGCAGCCCCTGCGCCATCGGGATGATCGGGTCCTCCTCGCCCTGCAAAAACAAAAACGCCGGCATCTTCCTTTCGTGGATATAGCGGATCGGGCTGGCGTCCGCCAGCATCCCCTCCGGGTCGGCCAGAAAATCCTCGTCGAAAATTTCCCTTGCCTCGAACGGGAATTCCCCTTCGCCCGGGCGGAGCGTCTTCCCTTCCTTCAGCCGGTCCGGCACGAGGTTCAGCAGGTCGTTGGGCCCGTAGAAAATGACGCAGGCGTTGACCCCCGTATCCTGGTCCAGGTGATCCCCGATATTGAACCGGCTCTCGTTCCCGGTCAAGGCCGCCATCGCGACCGTATGCCCGCCGGAGGAGTCCCCCAGCAGGGTGACGTGGTTCGGGTCGATATGGAAAGCGGCCGCATTGGCACGCAGATAGCGGATGGCCTCCTTGGTATCCTGCACGGCCGCCGGGAACCGGACGCCGTCCTTAAAGGTGCCCCGGTAGGCGATGCTGGCGACGACAAACCCCTGCTTGGCCAGCTCGACCATCTTCGGTACATGGGCATACCCTTCCGCGCCGCTCCAGCCGGAGCCGGGCACATCGACAATCAGCGGGAATACCCGCGTGTCCTTTGGCCTTTCGGGCGGATGCTTGCCCTGAAAGATCCGGTCAAAGATTGAGGGATGGTGCGGCCTAGGGATATCCGGCGGGACCGGCGACAGCAGCTGCAGGGCCAGATCCCCCGTCTCCCGGTGCGCAAACACGATATCCGGCGTATAGGTTACCTCATAGACCGTACGGGCATCGGAATACAAAACACGGCTGATTTCCATAATCATCACACTCCTATTCATTTTTATTGATTCTATATTTTATATGAAAATTACAAAGTTGTCAACCGATATTTTGTACAAAACGAATCATCCCGCTTTTTGTTCTTATGCTCTTTCTGTCCGTCACCAGCAGACAGAAAAGCGGGGAAAAGGCCGTTTTCCGGAACCCTTTCCCCGCTTTATCCGATTGATTCGGCTTTACGATTCAGTCATTTTTCTGACTGCGCCGGTTTTACTCGGCCTGATCCCCGTTTACAGGCGGCACTTCCGCAGCGCTTTCCTGGGCGGCGGCAACCGCCTTTCCGCCCATCATGCCCGCGAGCATTGCCGTAAGGTCCAGCCCGGTCGATTCCTTGACGCCGTCCATGATCTGGCTGGCGGAGGACATGACGTCCTTTACGACCTTGGTCGCGTTGCCGTCGCCGTACATGACGATCTTATCGGTCTGGGCCAGAGGAGCGGCAGCCCCCTTGACGATCTCAGGCAGCGCCTGCAAATACATTTCCAGGACAGAAGCTTCGCCCATCTTCCGCTGGGCCTCGGCCTTTTTCTCGATGGCTTCGGCTTCGGCCAAACCCTTGGCGCGGATACCCTCGGCCTCCTGTTCCATCGCGAAGCGCAGCGCCTCCGCTTCGGCCTTTCTTGCCTCGGCCTCCTGGACGGCTTCGTATTTTTTCGCCTCCGCGTCCCGCTGACGGCGGATCAGGTCGGCTTCTGCTTCCTTCTCGGCCTTGTACTTCATCGCGTCGGCCTGCTTGCGGATCTCGGCGTCCAGCCGTTTTTCCTTCAGCACGATCTCCCGCTCGGCCAGCTCGGCTTCCTTTTCGCGCCTTGCGATATCAGCGTTGGCGCGGGTGACCTCGATGGTCTTGCGCTGGGTCTCCTGCTGGATCGAATAAGCGGCGTCGGCCTCCGCCTTTTTATTGTCGGCCATGACCTTCATTTCCGCCTGCTGGACAAGCAGCTCGGTGTTCTGCTCGGCGATCTTCTTTTCCGCCTCGACCTTTACGGCGTTGGCCTGCTGCTGGGCCTCGGAGGTCGCGATGGCGATATCGCGCTGGGCGTTGGCCTTGGCGATCTGGGCGTTTTTACGGATCTGCTCGACGTTGTCGATACCCATATTTTCGATGGTACCGGCGTTGTCCTTAAAGTTCTGGATGTTGAAGTTGACGACCTCAATACCCAGCTTTTCCATATCGGGGACTACATTTTCGGTGATCTTTTTGGCGACGCCCTGGCGGTCCTGGACCATCTCCTTCAGGCCGACCGAACCGACGATCTCACGCATATTGCCTTCCAGCACCTGCGTCACCAGCCCGACCAGCTCCGCCTGCTTCATGCCCAGCAGCGCTTCCGCCGCCCGGCCCAGCAGTTCGGGATCGGACGAGATTTTGATATTCGCGACGCCGTCGACCGAAACGTTGATAAACTCGTTGGTCGGGACCGCGTCGGTCGTCTTTACGTCGACCTGCATGACCTTAAGGGACAGCCTGTCGACCCGCTCGATAAACGGGATCCGCCAGCCCGCCCGGCCGATCAGGATCCGCTTTTTCCGCAGGCCGGAGATGATGTACGCCGTATCCGGGGGCGCTTTAAGATACCCCGCAAAGAACAGCAGGACGATTAACACCACGACGATGCCGATGCCAATCAAAACTTCCATAACAAATCCTCCTTATAATTATCATCTGCATTATTTTAGCCGGTTCCCTAGGAAACCCGCTGCAGCAACCCGGCAGGCTCCGGAAATCCTGCCCTCAAAAGCTTGTATGCGCGCGCCCATGAAAAAATGAGCCTGTTCCGGATAAACAAAAAGACCTTTGCCGGGGGAAATCCCCCACGCAAAAGTCTTGTCAAAATCTACCACGATCCGGCGCCACCGGGTTTCGTAGAGAAACCGTTCCTGTCGATAACGCCCACAGAGGGAAAACCCTGTCCGCTACTCCCTTTTGATGGTTTCATTATACATCTTTGTCATAAAAATGTCAAGGGTTTTTCGACAAATTTTGACGAAATCCGCATTTTCCCTTGTCGGGACAAATGGCGCTTTCCGTTTATGACGCCGAAGCCGGGCGCTAACGGCAGCAGAGGCCTTGTATTTTGTACATAATTATGCTATAATAATGTGCAGGAAAGGAGGCGCGTACGATGCCGCAGATTAGACCGATTACCGACCTTAGAAATACCACAGAAATTTCCGAGCTTTGCCATGCAAGGCGTGAGCCGC
>CAYWRQ010000051.1:0-17111 GCA_964460915.1 uncultured Oscillospiraceae bacterium | reverse complement strand
GCATCCCGTATAGGAACAAGGCCAACCCGCCGATTAAACTGAGTAGGTTGAATATACTCATACACATCCCTCGCTTTTCTTTCCCTGTACTGTACTTTTACGATCCCATCTTAAAATGGCGATGTAAGGGGGGAAGGTAATCTATGTAAAGTCTGTGTAAAATTTGGGCCGTTATGCTTTACCGTGTTTTGCTTCAAGCTGGTCGGCAGACTGATGGCTGCCGGTAATCGAAAAGAGCACCCACTCGGCGATATTGGTCGTATGGTCGCCGATCCGTTCAAAATATTTTGCGACCATCAGAAGATCGGCGGCCTGGGAGCCGTTATCGGGGCTTTGGCGGATCAGCTGGATCAGATCCGTTTTGACACCGTAAAACAGCTGGTCGACCCCGTCGTCCCGGGCAATAATCTCCTTTGCCTTCTCCATGTCACGATCTACAAAGGCCTGCATACTGTCCATCACCATGGCGCTGGTGCGCTTAGCCATCTCCTCGATCCGGCCGAGATGGCTGATATACGGCTCACCGGAAAGCAGCAGGGCAATTTCCGAGATATCCGCCGCATGGTCGCCGATCCGCTCCATATCCGTGATCATTTTCAGCGCCGCCGAAATCTGCCGCAGGTCGCGGGCAACCGGCTGCTGGGACAAAAGGAGCTTTAAACAAAGGCTCTCGATCTCCCGCTCCTTATGGTCGATCTCTTCATCAAAAGCGATCGCCTCTTTCGCCTTTTCTTTATCCTGGCTCAAAAGGGCGTGGATCGCAAGGCCGATTGCCTCGGAAATCTGAACGCCCATGGCGATCATTTCATTGTTTAGCTGGGTAAGCTGCCGGTTAAATCGATTGCGCATATTCCTCATCCTTTCCTGCCCGGGTTTAGCCGAAACGGCCGGTGATATAATCCTCGGTGCGCTTGTCGGCCGGTACCGAGAACAGCTGCTCGGTGGGAGCCGATTCGATGATCTCCCCCAGCAGGAAGAAAACGGTCTGGTCGGAGACACGGGCCGCCTGTTGCATATTGTGGGTAACCATGACGATGGTGTAGTCTTTTTTTAGTTCCAGCACGAGATCCTCAATTTTATTGGTCGAGATCGGGTCTAACGCCGAGGTCGGTTCGTCCATCAGCAGGACTTCCGGCTCCACAGCCAAGGCCCTTGCGATGCACAGCCGCTGCTGCTGGCCGCCGGAAAGGCCGAGGGCGCTTTTATTCAGGCGGTCTTTCAGCTCATCCCAAATCGCTGCGCTGCGGAGCGACCCTTCGACAATCTCATCCAGCTTCTGGCGGGAGCGGATGCCGTGCGTCCGGGGGCCGTAGGCAATATTATCGTACACGCTCATCGGAAAGGGATTCGGCTTTTGGAAAACCATGCCGACCCGTTTCCGCAGCAGGCTTACGTCCATATCGCCGTAGATATCTTCCCCGTCCAGCAAGACTTCCCCGGTGATTTTACAGCCCTCCACCAGGTCGTTCATCCGGTTCAGGCTCTTTAAGAAGGTGGATTTGCCGCAGCCCGACGGGCCGATGAAAGCGGTTATTTGATTGGCCTTTATATCTAGGCTGACATTTTTCAGCGCGTGAAAGCTCCCGTAATAGAGATCCATATTGTTGATCGTAAATTTATCCATCGAAATATTCCTTTCTCAGCCGCCCTTTTTCAGCTTGCCTGCGATGAAGTTTGAGGCTGCGTTTAAAAGGAGCACCAGCACCAGCAGGATAACTGCGACTGCGTATGCCTGATCGATATACAGCCCCTCGTTGGAGAGCAGGTACATATGGACCGCCAGCGTCCGCCCGGAGCCGGTCACCCCTGCAGCAATATCGCCGATGGTGCCGGCCGTGAAAATGAGGGCGGCCGTTTCCCCGACAATGCGCCCGATACCCAGAATGACGCCTGCGAGGATGCCGGGGACCGCAGAAGGCAGAACCAGCCGGAAGATCGTGCGGCACCTCCCCGCTCCCAAACCAAAGCTCCCTTCCCGGTAGCTGTCCGGGACCGCCAGCAGCGCTTCTTCCGTCGTCCGCATGATCAGCGGAAGGATCATAATGGCCAGGGTCAGCGACCCGGACAGGATACTGTAGCCCAGCTTTAGGGCATGGTTGAAGAAAAGATAGCCAAACAAGCCGTAGATAATCGAGGGGATACCCTGCAGCGTATCAGTGGTCAGCCGGATAAGGTTTACCAGCCGGTTCCCCTTTTTCGCGTATTCGACCAGATAAATTGCAGAGCCGATGCCAATTGGGAGCGCCAGGGCAAGGGCAATCGGCGTAATCATCATGGTGTTGATCATGGCGGGGAGCATCGACTGGTTTTCCGAAGAGTATTTCAGCGAGAAAAGCTCCGGGGAAAGGCTCGGAATCCCCTTTTCCAGCACCCAGAAAATCAGCGTAACGAGCGCCCCGACCGTTATCAGCGAAGCCAGTACCGTCAAAATACAGACGGCCAGCGACCCTGGATGACGGCAATAATTTTTCAGCCTTTGACGAATTGTAAGCCGGTTGATGCTGTCCGGCTGATCGAAAGCTGCTTCCATACTTCACACATCCTCCCTCAATGACCCGACCGCTGTTTTAAAAGAGAAAAGCTGAGGTTAATCAGCAGGATAAAGACAAACAGGACGATACCGGTGGCAATCAGCGCCTCCCGGTGCAGGCCGGTGGCATACCCCATCTCGATGACGATATTGGCGGTCATCGTCCGCACCCCTTCAAAGATACTGCCCGGGACACGGGGCTGGTTGCCCGCGATCATAATGACCGCCATTGTCTCGCCGATGGCGCGGCCGACGCCGAGGACAATCCCGGCCATAACGCCGGACTTTGCCGCTGGGAAAACCGCGCAGAATACGCTCCGCTCATGGGTCGCGCCCAAAGCAAGGCTCGCTTCATAGTAGTTTTCCGGCACCGCACGGATGGAAGCTTCTGTCGTCTCGATAATCGTCGGCAAAATCATCATGCCGAGCAAAACCGATGCGGTCAGCATCGACATACCGGTTCCGCCGAACCTCTCCGCAATGGGGCGGATGAGCGGAACCAACACGCAAATCCCAAAAAAGCCGTATACGACCGAGGGGATCCCGGCCATCAGCGAAACCATCGGCTTGATGAAACGGTAAGCACCCTTGGGGCAAAACCGCGCCAGGAAAACAGCAGTCAAAAGCCCGATGGGTACCCCGATGATCAAGGCGCCGGCGGTAACATAAACGCTGCCCAGAATCATCGGCAAAATCCCATAGAGGTCATTGTTCGGACGCCAAACAGTTCCCGTCAGAAATTTGAGCACGCCGATTTCCGCCATACCGGGTATACCGCTGGCAAAGAGGAAGATACAGATGAGGGCGACCGCCAGGATAGAGAAACAGGCCGCAAGCAAGAAAAGAATACGCATGGCTGTTTCGCCGAAATGGCGCGGCGATCCGGGTTTACCGGCAGGTGATTTGACGCCGCCGTATTTTTGCATGGAAATACACTCCTTTTGGATAGGCGGCAGCTGAAAAAACGCTGCCGCCCGGAAGGGTTCATAGCTGGACGGTTAATCTGTAAGCGCGCTCCAGTCGGTGATCCCGTCGGTGTAGATATTCATAACCTGCTCGGAAGTCAGGCTCGCAACAGGGTTATCCAGGTTGACGATGACCGCAATACCGTCCATCGCGATCGTTGTCGCGGTGACGCCCGTCTCGCTCTCCTTCAGCTCACGGGAGGCCATACCGATGTCGCAGGTACCCTCCATCGCGGAGGTGACGCCGGTAGTGGAGTCGCTGGTCTGAATCTCGATGTTGGCGCCGCTGTTGACCGCCTCATAGGCTTCCGCCAGCTTTTCCATGACCGGGGAAACCGAGGAGGAACCGGCAACCGTTACCTTCCCCTCCGCACCGTTTGAGGTAAACGCGCCGTCGGAAACGGGAATGTAGTGATTTTCTTCGATGATGGCCTGGCCGTCGGTGCTCATGATATAGTTGTAAAAGTCCTGGGCCACGTCTGAGAGCGCGTCTCCGGTGACGATGTTAAACGGCCTGGAAACGGTGTAGCTGCCGTTTTTGATGTTGTCCACTGTGGCGTCCACCCCGTCGATCTGGACAGCCTTCACGCTGTCGTTTAAGGAACCCAGCGATATGTAGCCGATCGCGTATTCATCCCCTGCGACCGTGGTCATCATAACGGCGGTGGAGTTGGTGATCTGGGCATTCAGCGTGGTCATGTCCACTTTATTGCCGTCAGCGTCCTTCTGCTCGATGCCCATCAGCTCGATAAACGCGCCGCGGGTCCCGGAACCGTCCTCGCGGGAGCAGACCAGGATCTTATGAGCGGTATCGAAATCGGATGCGGCAGAGGATTCCGCTGCGGTGGATGTGGAAGAAGCGGAGCTGGTGCCGGAAGTACTGCCGCAGGCGGACATAGAGGCGGCCGCCAGGCTGAGACAGATAGAAGCAAGAATCAGTTTTTTCATAACGATTTGTCCTTTCAAGATTGCGGCTTTTCGGGCCGTTTGATATGTCACTTGTTTTTGACGGTTTCATGATACATACGCCGCGTAAATTTTGAAGCCCTCTTTATGTAAAACCCATGCAAAAGATCCGTAAGGCCCTATTCTTTGTCCAGTGCTGGGATCTCCCCGACTCCGGAGAGGATCAGCCTGGGCCGGTAGGCGTATTTTGCGCAGTCCTCCCTGCTCGTTACGCCGGAAAGCACCAAAAGCGTATCCAGGCCCGATTCGATTCCGGCGACAATGTCCGTATCCATCCGGTCGCCGATGATGGCGGCCTCCTCCGAGTGGATGCCGAGCAGCTTTAAGCCGGTACGCATCATCAGGGGATTTGGTTTCCCGACATAGTAAGCCTGTTTCCCGGTGGCCAGCTCAATCGGCGCCATCAGCGCCCGGCAGGCGGGAGCAAGGCCGGTTTCGGTAGGGCCGGTGAGGTCATAGTTGGTACCGATCAGCTTTGCCCCGGCATTTACCAGGCGGATTGCTTTGGTGATCATCTCGATGCTATAGCCCGACGGTTCGCCGACCACCACATAGTCCGGATTGACATCGTTATAGGAGATGCCGGCTTCATAGAGCGCATTTAGGATCCCGTGCTCGCCCAGCACATAGGCGCTGCAGCCGGGCGCCTGGCTTTTCAGGAAATGAGCCGTTGCGAGGGCGCTGGTATAAAAATGCGGTTCATCGACCGCCAGACCCATGCGGGCCAGCTTCTGCTGCAATTCTCTGGGCGTATACGTACCGGAGTTGGTCAGGAAAAGGAAGTTTTTCTCCCGGCGGTAAAGCCACTGGACAAACTCCTTCGCCCCCGGCAGCAGCCGGTTGCCGTGATAAATCACGCCGTCCATATCGCAGATGTACCCTTTTTTCGACAGGAATTGTTCCATAATCCGTATCCCTTCTTTCTGTTTTCCTCTATAGCATAAAAAAGACCCGTAACCTTTCGGTCACAGGTCTGTAAAATGGGGGTAAAATTGGGCTAAAACAGCTTCTCCGGGAAATTTTCCGGGAGACGGATATCGGCAAACGGGATTTTCTTCCAATCAAAAAGCGGGATCAGCTCCTCCACTGTAACCGGCCGGTACTCCGGCAAAAGACCGGCCGCCGTTCCCAGCATCCCGATGATCTCCTCGGCGCGGTAACGCTCCCGCAGCCGGGACAGATCCAAATCCCTGTCCCGCTTGGAAAGCCGCCTGCCGTCATAATCGGTCAGCAGCGGGATATGGCCGTACCGGGGCGGCGGGAAATCAAACAGCTCGTGCAGCCAAATCTGGCGCGCTGAGGAGGAAAGCAGGTCGTTCCCCCGCACAACCTCCGTAACCCTCATCAACGCGTCGTCAATCGCAACAGCAAGCTGATACGCAAAAACGCCGTCCGCCCGCCGCACGACAAAGTCCCCGCACTCCTCCGACAGGTTTTCGGTATAAGGGCCGTAATGCAGGTCGGTAAAGGCAATCTCTTTATCCGGCACCCGGATGCGGGAGGACGGCGCGCGGGTTTTGCGCTTTTCCGCGATCTGGGCGGGCGTTAGATTCCGGCAGGTGCCGGTGTACAAAAAACGCCCGTCGCTGCGGTGGGGGGCGCTCGCCGCGTGAAGCTCGGCGCGGGAACAAAAGCAGGGGTAAACCAGCCCCATTTCCCGCAGCTTATCATAATACTGCAGATAGATATCCGTCCGCCTGCTCTGGCAATAGCGGTGGGCATCGGCATCGACGCCCCCTTCGTCCCAATATAGGCCGAGCCACAGGAGATCCTCCTCGATCTGCCGCTGAAAGTCCCAGCTGCTGCGCTCGGTATCGAGGTCTTCTACCCGAAGGATCACCTTCCCGCTCGCACTGCGGGCCGACAGCCAGGCGAGCAGGCAGCACAAAACATTGCCCAGGTGCATCTTTCCGCTGGGGGTAGGCGCAAAGCGCCCGACGGTTTTATCCATGCTCATTTTTCCTTTCGCAGATCTTTGGAGAGGTAGAGTACAAGGTCGTCGTCGTTTTGGCACGGCGCGTAGGGTTCCAGCTGCCGGTCTCTCCACCAAACGCCGCTGCCGTCGGGAATATAACCCCGTTTGACGTACATCCGCTGGGCAGCACCGTAGCTTGGATAAAGGCCGACGCCTAAGCAGATCCGGTCATGGTCCGCAGCCACATCCGCTTCGATCCAGTCAAAAATCGCGCTGCCGATCCCACGGCGCTGATAGGCAATGAGTACGTTAAAGTCGCTGATCTCGGGGATCCCCATGCCGGCAAAGGGGCCTTCCTCCGCCTGCGGCTTCAGGGTCGCATAGCCGACCGGGCGGCCGCCGATATCGGCGACGTATACCTTCCGCGCACCTGATTGCTGCTGGGCAAAATATCCCTGCAGCGTCTCAAGGCGGCAGTCCCAGCCCTGCGCCCGGAAACCTTTATCCAGCTCCTGCATATCGGTTTCCTGCATCGGACGGATGCGCAGCGTATCTTTCATGGATAGCCTTCCTTTCCTCTCATATAAAATGCCCGCCGCAGAACAGGACGGGCAAGAATTTATTCCGCCGGCTTGATTTCCGGCTGTTCCAAAAAGACCGTCTGAGTCGGATAGGCAAAATCCGCGCCCAGCCTTTCGCAGAGATCCATGATTTTAAAGTTGATTTCTTCCTTGACCGCCGAATATTCAAGCAGCGTCGTGCGGTTGATGAAGTAGTTCACCGTGATATTTAAGGAAGATGCGCCAAATTCCACAAACCCGACCGCAATCGGGTCGACCACCGCTTCATGGGCCGCAAGCATCTCCTTGATCCCGGCAATCACCTTCTCCAGGGTTTCATGTGCGGTCTGATAGGTAAATCCGAGGGTCATCTCGACCTTGCGCTTATTCATCCGCGACCAGTTGATAATCTCGGCCGATGCAAGGGAAGAATTGGGGACGATAATGACCGCGTCTTTAAATGTACGGATGCGGGTCGAACGGATGGATATATCTTCGACAATCCCTTCGACGGAACTGGTTTGAATCCAATCGCCGACTGCAAACGGCTTGTCCGCCACAATCACGACCCCGCCGAAAAAGTTGCTGGCGGTGTCTTGGGCAGCGAGGGCGACCGTCAGGCCGGTGATGCCCAGACCGGTGATCACGCCGGTGATATCGTAGTCAAAAGCGTCCATCACCATAACCGCAGCCAGCACAACGATCACAATCTTGACAATCTTGGATAAAAACGAAAGGATCGTCTGATCGAGGGCTGTCCGCTCCCCTTTAAGGGCAGAAACAATGTGGTCAGACGCGCCGACCAATCCCCATGTAAACAGGATTATGATAAAGGAGCGCAACAATACCGACAGCAGCAGGATATCCGCCACGCCAAAGCCGCGCAGCAAAATCTGCAGGCTGAAATAGGCCGCCAATACGACGACTAACGTCACGAATGGCTTTGTAAAGCAGTCGATGATCTCACCGGCATGGTGAAAATGAGCCGTGATTTTTTTCAGGAGCGTAAGAATCAGCGTCACAATTTTCCGCCGGAGCATAAACAATATGCCAAAAAGAATCAGCGCAACCAGCAGCGTAACCAGATGCGGCAAAATCCCGTCCGAAAAACTGATAAAAAAGTTTGCAATAGATGAAATCAGCTTTGCCATATCCCACTTACCTCTTTCCCTTCCGGTAAATCCGGTTTTCATTTCTTTTACGCCTATTATATCGTGCGTCAGACGATTTTTCAATACCTTATCCTCTTATTTTTAGACTTTTTTTTGGGCCGCCGCCGTCCTTATCCCCATGTTTTTCGGCCAGGTCAAAAGCAAAAGGCTATATAAAAAGCGCCCAGAATCGCTCTGAGCGCTTTTGTTCATTATCGACCGGTATCCGTACCTTGCAGCACATGATACAACAAATGGAGCATATTGTCGCGGATTGCGGTATCTAAAGTCTTTTGAAGAATAGCCGGCAGCTGCTCTGAAACCGTTTTCCCCAGAGCCACTTCGATTTTTTCATCCAAAGACGTCATCTGTTCCCGCGAGGATAAGGATAATACCTTCTCCGTTACCTTCTGATCGACTTCCCTTTCCACAACATCGATCACTCTCTCCAGGAATTCATCCTCTTTGAGCCGGTTTTCCAGATCTGGTTCCCTTTTCAATGCCTCCATGCGATCAAAATAATCGTTTATGGCAATGACCACCACGCGGGAATAAGATTTATACATTTTGCGATCCATCTTGCATAGGTATTCCCATGCCTTCCGGTCTTCTTCCTTCCGCAGATTCAAGCGAATATTTGTATTCACGATCTGCCTTTCCTTGTCCATATATTACCTCATCATTTACGATAATGTTTGGGTTGATAACGATTCTTCTTTTCAAAAATCAGGGCCGTGATCAGCCCGACGGCCGAAACCGCCAAAATGATCAGCCAGAACGGCAGATTGCTTTCATCGCTCGTCTGAGGGGTCTTATCAATCAAAGGTACATCGTCATCTTCAATCAATATGTAATCGTAGCTTCCGTCCGGGTTCTGCACCTTGATATAGGTGCGCGGCACGCCGTCCTCGTCGATGATCGTGATCCTGTCCGGGCTGTCGGGATCGTTAGGATCGGGCAGGCCGGGCTGTTCCGGCTCGGAAGGCTCGGAGCTGGGTTCGGAAGAAGGCTCAGAAGACGGTTCGGAGCTGGGTTCAGAGGAGGGTTCTGAGCTTGGCTCTGAACTGGGTTCGGAGGAAGGTTCGCTGGAGGGATCGGAGGAGGGATCATCGGGAGGGTTATCGGGAGGTGGTGTATCAATTGTATTTTGGAAAGTCAAACTTCCATTATAGGAATTACCATCCTTAGAATAACTGATTGTTGGAACCAATTTCCCAGATGACTGATCCTGATTTACATTTACAGTTATCTGATAAATCGTGCTGTCAAAGGAAACCAAGCGATAAGAATAATTCTCGCAATAAGTATAATCTTCCTTGACATAGTATACATATTTACCCGGTTCCGTATAAGTAATGGGTGAGAAAGTGATGTTGCTGCCGTTATTCATCTGGGTTTCCAGAACCTCCCCGTTCTGTTCGAGGGTGAAGCGGAAGCTGCCGGAAATCGGCGTCTCGCCGTTCAGCGTTTTAACGGCAGAGGGCGTAAAGGTTACGGCGTCGGGAGCAGCGGTATTGGTGATAATAAATCCTTTTTTCACGTCCCCAGTAATCTCCGCTTTATATCCCTTTATGTCTTCTTCTTTAACAGAATAGCTGTACCCTTCACTATTTGGTAAATCAGTAAATGTATAAGACCACTCATTCTCAGTACTGAGTACAACACTGTCAATTGTATATGTCTTACCGCCAACAGTATTGGTCAAGTAAACGGTAACAGATTCGGGATGACTGCCCTCATCGGCCCACTCTTTTTTCACAGAGACTTCCATTGTATTATTATCTGTTCCAATGACGACACCGCCGTTTGCACCGATTCCTCCCCCATATGTGGCTTTATTTCCGGAAATTTCAACGGCGGCCAGGCTCTCAGCCAATTGTTCAGCTTCAGCCTTTGATTTTAATGCCCAGTAATCTGTGCTGTTAACCACATTTTGCGCTTCGGTGTCGGTATTGTCTTCATATCTTGCTACATCACGATCTACTACAGGATACGGCCATTTCTCCGCTTTTTCCGCTTCCCCTTCTTCGTCAATCCAGGGCCAAGATTTTTTTGCGGAACATAAGCCACCGTCAATATAATATCCTACCGACCCGCCGCCCAAAATACGTCCGGCCAGCGTCAGAGAATGTGTATCTTGCGAACTGGAGGCCACATCGTCTCCAACGGCTCTTCCATTTAGAGGTTCTTCTCTTCCGTTATAAAAATCACTATCTTTATCATATTTGGCAGCATTATCATAAATCGCGCAGCCGTCATTGATATAAATTTCCCCTTCCCCTGTCGGGCAGAGCCAGAAACCTCCTCCTTGCAGAGTGGCTTTATTATCATGAATAACCGCGTTTTTCAGGTAAACAGTACCATAATTTTCAGCGTTACCCTCACTATAGATGCCGCCGCCTATATTATCAGCAGTATTGTTAATAATCTTTCCTCCGGTAATATTGACGCCAGTGGAATAAGAGTAAATACCGCCGCCGCAATTTCCTGCATGGTTGCCTCGAATAATACCATCGGTCATATTAAACTCAGCCTGTACAGGTTTACCTGTACTATTCCAAAAACTAAGTAACGTTACGCCACCACCTGAGCCGCCTTTATTGTTCTCAATGATACCACCCATCATGTTGACTGTTCCACCGGAGTTTACATATATTGCACCAGCAGCATCATATTCAAATCCATTGATGCTACAGACTGTTTTATCACCGCAAGTATTGTTTACAATCTGAGCATCACCACTAATATTACAGACCGAATAGACATATAGGTGAATAGCACTTCCTCGAAAAGATTCATTGTTTTCGATTCTTCCGCCTGAGATATTAATTTCACAGTTACTATATCCAAAAATTCCACTTGAAGCACTCATTGCCAAATCCGTGTCAAATTTTTCTTCTGTACAACCCTGAATTTTATTATTTCTAATTATACCGTCCGTCATATTTAATGTCGTATTCTGGCTAAGTCGGATTGTACCACAGAAACCAAAATGGAAATAACTATCAACAGCAGTTACGTTGTCTTCAAGTATGCCACCTTCTAAATTTAACTCGGCGCCTTCTCCACTCACATTGATTACCCCGGAATAGCTCCCAACTTTAAAATGCCTAATAACAACGTCATTTTGAATAGTTAATGTACCATGAACATCAACAGCACATCCGGTTCCGGCATTTATGTTTTCTTTTCCTCGGGGGACTTGTATCATTTCAGTACCATCAAAGACCGCATTGCCACTCAAGGTAAGAGATGCATCTTTTGAAATTTCAATCATTGTCACCAAAGTTGAGGTACCTTTAACTGTAGAACCTGATGTTGAAGTTATAGTAACAGACTTACCAGAAAGCGAAATAGTTTCCTCAATTATGGTATCGGCGACAAGTTTGATTACATCACCACTTACAGCCTTCTCTACTGCTTCTTTAAGTGTTGTATACTTTACATCGTCGATCTGAGCCACTACAGTATCCGTTTGCTCCTCATTCGTCAAAGCAGCGGCTTGTACACTGTTGGCATGAACAGCAGCCGGTATAGCCGCTTGCTGCTCCTCCTCAGCGCCATCCGTTTGCTGTTCTTCATCCGTTTTCAATTCGGTTTCCGTTGTGTCGATCGACAGATTCCCGTCTGTTTCATCCTGTGCCGCAGCGGGCGGAAGATTGTCCTCGGTCGGAGATTCGGCAGTTGAACCGTTTAATGAGCCGCCGCCGACGTCTTGCGATACAGTCTGCGAATCAATTGTAAGTTCCCCCTCCGCAAACGACGTCATCCCCATCGAAAAAACCATGGCCGCAGAAAGGAAAACCGCCAGCAGTTTTTTCACTTTCTTTTTGCTCTTCATCATTTTGCCCCCATTTCTCAATATCAGCTTCTATAACTCTCAAAACGTAAACCTTATGAAAGCATGAATTGAAATGACGAAGAAACGCAATTTTTTATAGATATTCTCACTAAAATGAAAGAAAAATGGTTGTATTTCGGAAGATTTTGTGTTACAATACAGCATGGTTATATAACTGCAAAAAAGTTTACTTTTGGATATTGCCAAAACCATAGGTGTGCCGAATAAGGCCCGGAAAAATAATAAAATTTATACAAAAAACCGGAAGAAAGGACTGTTCTCCCTTTCTTCCGGTTTTCATCATTTCTTCTGCCCGTAGTATGCATTTGCGCCATGCTTGCGCAGGTAATGCTTATCCAGGAGCGTCTGCTGCATCGGGGTCGTGCAGCCCAGCATTTCCGTGTGCAGCGCCATCATCGCAACCTCCTCCAGCACGACGGCGTTATGCACCGCGTTCTCCGGCGAGGTCCCCCAGGTGAACGGCCCGTGGCTTTTGACGAGCACCGCGGGCATATCGTTTGGTTCCTTATCCGCAAAGGTCTCGACAATTACCTTGCCAGTGTTCAGCTCATACGCGCCCCTGATCTCCTCGTCGGTCATCGCGCGGGTACAGGGAATCTCCCCGTAAAAGTAATCCCCCTGGGTCGTCCCGTAGGCGGGGATCCCCCGTCCGGCCTGCGCAAAAATCGTCGCCCAGCGGGAATGGGTATGGACCACGCCCCGGATATCCGGGAAATTCCGGTACAGTTCCAGATGGGTCGGCGTATCAGAGGATGGATTTAAATCCCCTTCCACCACCCGGCCGGAATCCAGATCGACCACAACCATATCCTCCGGCTTCATTCCGTCGTACTCGACCCCGGAGGGCTTAATCACAACCAGCCCCTTTTCGCGGTCAATTCCGCTGACGTTCCCCCAGGTGAAGGTGATCAGGCCATACTCCGGCAGGGCAAGATTTGCTTTGCAAACCTCTGTTTTTAATTTTTCCAGCATAATGACAATCGTTCCTTTCGTTTGTTCACGTGCACAGTATCCGCAAAAACTTTCGTCCTTGTTTAGCTTTACTATATCAGAAAACATGGGATTTGTAAAGGGCTGTCTCGATAAAAGTGTGCAGGCCGCCGGCTTACAATCGAGCCGGTGTGAATTTGAGAATAAATGCAACTTTTTCATGGCCTGAAGTATATGTATTATAAAAAGGAGGTCGTTTTTATGAGGAAAATTTGGAAAGCTATTGTACTGTCTGCAATTGTTTGTAGTATGTCTTTAACTGCACTCGCGCCGGTTGCTCCCGTGATGCAGGTCGCTGCTGCCAGTACACAAAATATGATTTCCGGAGAGCTTTCAGATGGCTTTTCCTGGTCGCTGGATACATCGTCTCAGGTTCTGACAGTTGAAGGAAACGGGACATTAAAAGTCGATGCCAACTGTGGATGGATACAGTATGATGCGCACATAAATACAGTTGTGCTGGGTGACGGAATAACCGATATTGACTCATATTTTCTGAATCTTGATATCGATACACTGGTATTGGGAAGCGGATTTAACGCCTATGATGGTGCAAAAGGTACGCCAAATTCTAAATTTGAAGTCAGCAGCCAAAATCCATTTTTTTCGACACATGATGGCGCCTTGTATAGTAAGGATGGAAAAACACTGATTCGCGTTCCTGCGGCGCGCAGCCAGGTTACGCTTAAACCGGGGACGGAAGTCATTGCAGACTATTCTTTTTGGTGCTCGAAGGCGGATTACGTTATTTTGCCGGAGGGAGTAAAAACTGTCGCCCCGGGTGCTTTTTGTCTGATGGAAGGAGATGGCATTATCCCTGTTGTTGTTCCGGATTCAATTCAGTCTATTGGCCTGGACTACACCGTTTCAAGCGACCGTAATGTTGTATTTCTTTTTTCCAGCAAGAACAGGGTAGCAGGCGCGGCTTTTTCCTATATGTACGGCGCTTATGATTTTGTAAAGGGGTGGGAAAAGCTGCATTATCGTACTGTGGAAGAAATCTATCAAGGTGTTACATCGACAACCTATGGTTGGAAATCAGTTTGCGGAAATCTATTTTTTGTCACGAAAGATGGATGTGCAGAAACAGGCTGGATTTACGATCAAGGAAAATATTATTTTTATGAACGCTCCAATATGGAAATATGGACTTCGAAGACGTTTGAATCTTCCTACCAGACGAAGGACGGATATTATAAGGCTGCTTTTACAGTAGATGAAACAGGTGCGATGGTAGGTACTCCTCCTTCGGGCATGATGGCAGTTACAACCGAATCCGTTAAACCGATCTCTATCTCTGGTTCAGAATCCGCCAAGTCCGGCTTTGTGACTGAAAAGGGCAACACCTACTACTATAAAGACGGTGCAAAGCTGACCGGTCTCCAATATATTGATGGGAAAACCTATTATTTTGGCGAGAACGGCGTCATGCAGAAAAGCAAATGGGTCAAGGCAGACGGAACTTGGTATTTTCTGAATGACTACGGCGCGGGGGTGGTCAACTGCTGGCGCTTAAACGGCGGAAAGTATTTCTACCTTGGCGCAGACGGCAAGATGAAGACCAACAGCTGGATCAAAGACTATGGCAGCCGGTACTATGTCAAGGCGGACGGCAGCCGCTATGAATCCAGCTGGGCGAAGATAAACGGAGCCTGGTACTGGTTCGGCGGCAGCGGCAAGATGGCGGAAAGTCAGTGGCTGAAGCTCGCCGACGGGAAATGGTACTACTTCACCGGGTCTGGCGCGATGGCCGCAAACCGGTGGGTCAAGTCCGGGGCCTATTGGTACTACCTCGGGAAAGACGGCGCGATGCTGACCAGTACGGTGACGCCGGACGGGTATCGGGTCGATAGCCAGGGAAGATGGAGATAATCTCATTGCTAGAAAAGACGGGCAAACTTATGTCCGTCTTTTTCTTTTGGGCGTTTACATTACGAATTTTCTCTCGTTTATATTATATGAGAACGTTCAACGAAGAAAACGACCTACAGTAAGTTTTATGCGCTGATATGTTTTCGAAATTGATTTCAGAAAGGTAGTGATCAGTTGCAGCAGACAGAAAACATTGTACAGATTATCTTTGCTGCCATAGGCGGAGTCCTAGGTACGTCATTTTGCTGTATTTTTAATGTTAAATCTGTAATTTGCTACAAAAATAATTTTTTAAAATTACATTGTCCGGAAATAGGTATTTCTGTAAATATATATAATGAACAGGAAATTTCCTGTATCTTGTAAAATGAAGTGTTGTTATGAAAAACGCAAAAAATTGTTCTCGCTCTTCCTTGCAACTGCTATTGGAATCTGTGGTGCTGCTTCGGTTTGTGCTAGAGAAGAACCTTATTTGATTGAAAAAGAGATTTTACCTTTAAGCGATCATGAAAATTTTGTATTTGGTGGTTGTGGACCATCTTACCTAACAGATTCAGATCAAATTACAATGTATATGCAAGATAATGATTTGACAATTGACGAAAAACTTGAATTTGTTCGTCAGCAAATTTCCTTTCTTGAACCTAGCATTCAATGTGAGCTAATTCAAGATAGTGATCTTTCTGGTGCTGAAAAAGATCTGTTAATTTCTGAGTGTGTATACACACAGGAAGAATATGATTTAGTAATCAATATGCCATCTCCTTCAGCGAGCGCAACATGGTATTCTTTGCCTGGAACATTTACATGTTATAAGCAGGAAACCATAAATTTCTGCATGCCCGCAACAGCACAAAATGCTATCTATTACTTGACAGGTTCATTGGTATCTCAAGATGATCTTGCAGATGAAATGGATATTGTAAAAGGATTTGTTGAAGGTAATTTTGACAATCTTAAACCTTGTGTAAATAAATATCAATCTGCTAGAATATATATCCAGAGGTCAAACATAACGCAAATTAAACTGTTATCTTGTTTTTATGCTGATATAACATCGTATTATTGTCCGACACTTGTCAGAATATATAATCCAAAAGGTCAATCAAATTGGGATTATACTACAGATGGCCATGCCCTTTGTGTTGTTTCTCTAAATTCGGATCGAGATTTAATTAAAGTTGCAGATTCGGATGTAGGAACTTCTTGAGGCAATACTGGAAAAGGCACACCGTTTTATACCGTATCAGCTAATAAAGCATATTTAGGCATTACCAATCTTTTGTTTTGATTGTATATGAAAAAACTACTTGTCATTTTATGCTTTATTTTTACTATTTCTTTATCTCTAAATTGTTGCAACAAAATTGAGAAATCTCGTTCTTATCTTTATGGACAAACAGTTGAGATAGAAAGATTATCTGAATATATGTCAATTTTGGGAATACAAGATGGTGTTTTGTATGGCATTGCCGAAACCCAAAATGGCTATGAGTTCGCAACCTATGATGCTGAGGGTATTGTGTATTTACATGGTAACATATATGATGAGAATAATTATTCCGGTGATTCTGTATGTTGTTTTTCTGGTGAGAATTTTCAGACTTTTTTTATTTCTGCGTGCTACGGCACATCAGATAATCGTGATGCGTATCTTTATTCTTTCACACCAAAAACGATGTCTGAAAAAGTAGAACTTGGAAAGGTAGAATCAATTTTTCTTGCGCCCAAGGCAGTTGGTGAGGATGTTATTTATCTAAAACGTATTCCTGAAAATGGTGAAGGTATTAGTGAACTAATTTGTTTTCATACAGACTCTAGGAAAAAAGAAACGCTTGTAAAACTTATCTATGATATTGAATCTGAAATTGGTGAAACAATACTCAACCATGCATATTGCGAAAGTGATAACTTAATCTATATCTATTTATATGCAGATACTGTCCAAGGGCGTAGATATTATTTACGAGGTTATGATATATATGGAAGCATGCAAAGAGAAATCGACTTAACAGAACTTACAGCCAAACTTAATGAATACGAAAATTATCGTATGACGGTAGAGAATGGCATTTTATTCCTTAATAATTTTTCAAAATTTTGTATGTTTATCGATATTTCTAAAAACGAACCACACTTGCTTATGTCTGGATTGGATTATGATGAAGGAGCATATATGGAATCGTATGGTTCCAGCCTAACACAACCATTATCTGTTTATTATGATTATTATCGTGATGACATTATTATGGCAACACCGCACAAATGCCTGTTTGATAACAAAAGGGAATCCCGACCGG
>CAYWRQ010000050.1:0-17349 GCA_964460915.1 uncultured Oscillospiraceae bacterium | reverse complement strand
GATTCCATGCCCTTTGTCAAGCGATTTTAGAAAAATTCTAAAATATTTTTCTTGCAAATTTTGGAGCAGATTTTGCAACTTTTTGCGCCTTTGAAGTGTATCAATTCATATAGAATAAATAAATTTGCAAAATTCCGAAAATCTGCTATAATCTATTTTATATATTACCGTTTGAGATGGAGGGAAAGCCGATGAATATCCTGCTGGTGGGGATAAACGCCAAATTTATCCATTCCTGTTTGGCTGTCCACAGCCTTTCCCATTACGCACGGGAGCAATACCGGCTGGAGGTCAAAACCGCCGAATATACCATCAACCAGCTGCCCGATCAGGTGCTCGGCAGCATCTACCGGCAAAAGCCGGATCTGCTGGGGTTTTCCGTTTATATCTGGAACGCTTCTTATATTTACAGCCTGATGGATGACCTGAAAAAGGTTTTGCCGGATACCAAAATCCTGCTGGGCGGGCCGGAGGTCAGCTATGATCCGGAAAAGGTGCTGGAAAAAGGCGCCGACTACATTCTCTCCGGCGAAGGGGAAGAAAGCTTTTCGCAGCTGTGCTTCGCGCTCCGGGACAAGACTTCCCTGGGGAATGTGCCTTCCTTAACCTGGCAGGAGGATGGGAAGATTCGGACAAACGCCCCTGCAGCCCCGCTCGATCTGCGGAAGCTTCCCTTTGTTTATGAAGACCTGTCCCCTTTTGCCGGCCGGATTTTATACTATGAGGCCCAGCGAGGATGCCCGTTTAACTGCCAATACTGCCTTTCCTCCACCGACAAGGGCGTCCGGTTCCAGCCGCTGGAGAAGGTCAAACGGGAGCTGCAGTTTTTCCTCGACCACAAGGTAAAGCAGGTGAAATTTGTCGACCGCACCTTTAACGCAAACGCCCGGTTTGCGATGGAGGTCTGGCGGTACCTTTCCGACCACGACAACGGGATCACCAATTTCCATTTTGAGTTGGAGGCGGCGCTGATCACCGATGAAATGATCCCCTTTTTGCAGTCTGTGCGGCCGGGGCTGTTCCAATTTGAAATCGGGGTGCAGTCTACCAACCCCGACACCCTTGCGGCTGTTGACCGGCGGGAGGGCTTTGCCGCAATTGCCCAACGGGTGCGGCAGCTGCAGCAAAACCGCAATATCCATCTGCATCTTGATCTGATTGCCGGGTTACCCTATGAAGGGTACGAGCGCTTTGCCCGCTCCTTTCATGAGGTTTACGCACTGGCGCCGGATCAGTTTCAGCTGGGCTTTTTAAAGCTGCTCAAAGGCTCCGGCCTCAGACGGGATCAGGAAAAATACGGTATCGTCAGCCGCGCGGCCCCTCCTTATGAGGTGCTCTATACGGATGCCCTCTCCTTTGAGGGCCTGCTGCAACTCCATAGCATCGAAGACCTTGTAGACAGCTACTACAACAGCAGGCGGTTTACCGCCTCCCTTTCGTACCTGACCAGCCTTACGGAGCCGTTTGGTTTTTACGAGGGCTTTGCGGCGTTTTATCTACAGGCCGGCCTGACGGAACACCCGCCGTCTAAGGCCGGGCAGTTTGACGCGCTGTTCCGCTACGGCTCCGGCATCCCGGGGGTCGATCCCGAAAAACTGCGCTGGCTGCTTAAGCTGGATTACTGGCTGCGGGAACGGCCGGGGAAGATCCCCGACTGCCTGCGGGAGCTGTCCGACCTGACCGGCCGGGTCAAGGAACGGATCTACGCCTTTTACAGCAGCCCGGAAAACCGGAAACGGTTCCTCCCGGAATACGCGGGCCTGCCCGACTATAAGCTGATTGCGCGGATGGCGGCGGTCGAGCTGTTTCCGTTCAACCCCCTGCCCTATCTGACCCCATGGCAGCAGCCTATAGATACCGGCGGTGTCACGGCAGTTTTATTCAACTACCGGCGGACCGATATTTTCGGCAATGCGGCCGTACAGATTGTACAGCTGCCGCCGGCCTGATATCGGCAAAAATAAACAAAACTCAAAAAATTTTGTATCCGATGCAACAGATGACCCCGAAGCAGACACTTAGTTAGTGTAAGGAATAAACTGTGGGTATAAATCTCTGGGTATATAACACATCACGGGGATTTGCAAAGCCCATCAAGATAGGCTATGCTTCGGCTGCATCTGAGACCTGGAAAGTGAGGTGAGGATGTGCCGGATAGACGTGACCTGGTAACGGCTGCGCGGCAGGGCGATAAGAACGCCTTCGGCCAGCTGTATGCCGAGATCTACACGGATCTTTATAAGTTTGCGTACTATGTATTAAAAAACGAGGAAGACGCCAAGGACGCAGTCAGCGACGCGGTTATGGATGCCTATGCTGGCATTTCCAAGCTGAAGTCGGAAGACGCTTTCAAGTCCTGGATGTTCCAGATCCTGTCCGCCAAATGCAAACGCAAGCTAAAGGAATATGCCACCCACGGGCACAACGCCCCGTTGGAGGACGCGGCCGACCTGACCATCGACGGGAAAGAGGAAAGCATTGAACTCAAAAACGCCTTCGATTCCCTGACCGACGAGGAAAGGACGATCATTTCGATGAACGTTTTCGGCGGCTATGACAGCGGCGAGATCAGTGCCATTTTAAAGCTTAATCGTAATACCGTCCGCTCCAAACAGAGCAGAGCCCTTTCTAAGCTAAAGGCCTTTTTGGGCGGCGGGAAATAACATTTGCAGCTATTGCAGAAAGGAGGATAACCTGTGCGCCGGATGGAAGAAAAAATGCATGATGAACTGACAGAAGACCAGCAGGAATTTATCCGCCTTCTGCGGGAAAAGGCGGCGGATACGCCCGTTCCGATGGCCTTGCAGCCGGAAATGATGATGGCAAGGCTGCCGGAAAAGCCTTCTCTTTGGCAGCGGCTGCGGCTTAAAGTCCCCTCCTGGAAAACGGTTTCCGGTATGACGGTGGTCATGGCCGCTTTTGTCGCGGTACTGATGACCGGCAGGGAACCGATTCAGCAATATCTAAACGGGGGCGGCCCGGCTGTGGCCCCGCCGGAGGTTATTGTAGAGTCACAGCCTGTGGACACTTCCGAACCGGATCCTATTCCGGATTCTTCCCAGCCTGCTGATTCTTCCGACACCTCGGAGCTTACGGAGGATCCGTCCTCTGTCTCCCCGCCGGAAGGAACGGTTGAATCCGCCGGACCCGGTGAATCTGCCGCATCGTCTGAGCCAGGGGATCCCGGCAGTCTATCGAGCAGCCAGACAAACCCCGGAACACTGCCGGCAGACGAGCCGGATTCTCCTCCGTCTCAGCCGGACTCTCCGTCTCCTTCCGAGGGGTCGCCTGTATCGGAGCCTTCCGATTCCGATGAGATCATCCCCAGCGGCGAGCTGAATGAAACCAGCTCGGTTCTGGTCGATCCCAGCGCCCAGGCAACCAATCTGCCCAGCGGCGAAGGAGCGGACTATGCCGAAGTATACGCGGCGCTGCAAAAGAGCGTAACGCCGGAGAACGCGACCACCCAATACGCTACGGCCGTCCTTTCCGCCGGTATCAGTGCCGACGGCCTGGCGCCCAGCAATCAAAAGACACTCGTTGCCACCGACGGAACCAACTTTTATGTGAGCCGTCAAAACGCGTCCGCCGTTTCGATCCTGCGCGGCAGCGAATCCAGCAGCGATGAAATCGGCAGGATCGACGTTTCGTTTGAAACGCCCTCCTTTGACGGGATGGAAGTGACCTCCACCGCCATTACCGACTGCTATTACTCCAACGGCGAGCTGTTTGTCGTCGGCACCATTTCCTATTCCGGCAGCAAGGGGGCGCGCACCCTCTCCGCCGTCAGCTGTTATGACGTCTCCACGCCCAAATCGCCCCGTCTGCTGGCCTCCACGGCACAGGACGGCACCATGGTCGGCGCGGTCATGTCCGGAAGCTATCTGTATCTCTTCAGCCGCTATTACCCGGATACGACTGTCCAGGAAAGCTATCCTGCCGGTTATATCCCGCTGCTGTACGGCGATGGGCTTGCGGCTCTGCCCGGCGCCGACTGCATCGCCATCAGTGAGGCCGGCACCGACAGCTATATCGTCGCCACCTCCCGTTCGGTTAAGAATCCCGGCGACGTGATCGACTGCGAGATCCTCCAGGGCTGCGGCAAGAGCTACTTCCTCGGGGAATCCGGGCTTTACCTGTTCCAGGATCAGAGCAGCGAGATGAAAACGATGATTTCCGGCATCACCTTCTCCGCCGGACAGCTGGACGTAACGCAGGATGTCACGGTCAAAGGAATTCTCGGCACGCTGGAATCTCCCAACGAATACGGCCGTACCCTGCGTATCCTGACCTCCAGCTACGGGGAAACCAACGATACCCATCTTTATATCTTCGACCGGTCTTTAAACCTCCTTGGCAAGGCGGAAAGCTTTTTGGAGGACGCTGTCCTGCGATCGGTACGGTTTGACGGCAACACCCTTTACTATACGATTTATGGCTTTGACGGCCAGGTTTACGAAATGAACCTTTCCGATCCCACAAATCTGCAGCGGGCTGAAACCGCCGCTCCGGAGGAGGAGGCCCTGATTTCGGTCGCGACGGAAGGCAACTACTCCGTACGGCTGACCGGCAGAAAGGGACGTACCGAGCTGGTGCTGACCTTACGGCTGACCGGCCTGGAAAGAGACAGCGCTGTCATCCCGATGCCCGGCGGATACAACGAGGAGGATCTGGCTCTCCATTACCTGGGAGACGGATACGTTTGCCTGACCTACCGGGAAGGCATCCAGGATGTCTATAAGCTTTTCCACTGCGAAGGGGATACGATGACCGAGCTGTTGACTTATGCCTGCCCGTCGTCGGAAAACGGCAAAGGATATCTGCAGGATGAAAAGTTCTTCTTGGTCACCTCCTTGCGGACGTTGTCCTTCAGCCTGGAAAACGGCGAGCTGCTGTCCGAGCTTTACAACGAATGAGCTTATATGTGAAAGATCTCCCCTCTACTTTGTCGGAGGGGAGTTTTTACGCTGTTTTTGGGCTTGCCTGAACTGAGATGATTAAATTTTAGGGTTAAAAATCGAATATATAAATTAATTTTTAATTTTCTATTGACATTTTTCCAGAAAACGGATATAATAATAAATGAAATCAGGGGAACGCATGGGAAAGCTGATTTCCATCCGTACAAGAAGGCAGATGGGGTGGTGCAGATGAAAGAAACGAAAAGCAAAACAACCTTTATTGTCCGTATACAGTACACCCAAAACAATTCCTGGCAAGGGACCATTACCTGGAACGAAAAAAAGCAGACGCAGCATTTCCGCAGCGCCTTGGAGATGCTCCACCTGATGGAAAACGCGATCAGCGAAAACGCTTCCCTGCCGGATATACAGATTGTGGAACAAGAGGCCGGCCAGCCGGACCAATCGGAGCCGCAGAACGGAACCGATATCTAAATTATATTACGAAAGAGATGAATACTATGTACAAAAAAGTAAGCGTATGGATTTTAGCGGCATTGATGGTGACCTCTGCTTTGATGACGGGCTGCAATGCGGCGCAGACCGAGCCGGTCCCGTCTTCCTCTGTATCTGATGCGGCGGATTCTTCGCAGGAACAGGAAGCGCCCGCCGTCACTTCTGAGGAAAATATCCAGGAAGAGCCGGAAGTGGATATGGAAGCGGCCATTCAGGACCTGGAGGAAATTCCCGATGAATATACGCCCCTGGCGGCGCCCGCAGGCGGTTATGATGTCTCCAGCCGCATGGGCAAGTATATCAAGGCATCCAACAACATTAAATCCTCCGGCGGCAGCCAGATTGATATCGGCAACGCAAACGAAGGGTATGTCCGCGTTGCACAGTCCGGTTCCTCCTCCCGTTTAAAAGTACAGATCATTAAAGGCGACAAGACCTATAACTATGACCTCAACAAAGACGGCAATTTCGAGGCCTTCCCCCTGCAGAGCGGCAACGGCACCTACACCATCCGCATCATGAAAAACGTCGAAGGGAACAAGTACTCCCAGGTATTTTCCACCACCGTGGACGTTTCCCTTTCCTCCTCCCTCTCTCCCTTCCTCTACCCCAGCCAGTATGTCAACTACAACTCCGAGTCGGCCGTCGTAAAGAAAGCGGCTGAGCTTTGCAGCGGCATTACCGGCGACGTCGACAAGGTCGCGGCCGTCTACAAATGGATCACCGACAATATCGCCTATGATACTCAGAAGGCTTCTACCGTCAAGACCGGTTACCTGCCCAAGCCGGACGACACCCTTTCCTCCAAGAAGGGGATCTGCTTTGACTATGCCGCGCTGATGGCCGCTATGCTCCGCAGCCAAGGCGTCGCCACAAAGCTGATCTGCGGCACCGTTTCCGCCTCCGATTTAAACCATGCCTGGAACGAGGTTTACCTGGAAGGCACCGGATGGGTCACCTTGAAGGTATATTTCTCCGGCAACGCGTGGGAACGTATGGATGCGACCTTCGGCGCTTCCGGCGGCTCCAACATCGAGCAGTATATCGGCGACGGCAGCAATTACACCGGTTTGCGCGTGTATTGATATTGCATAAATCAGCTTCGGATGTTATAATAAAAGCTGAACAAAGTTCGGCATTACAAACCCCCGGTTGCCTTCTTTGGGCCGCCGGGGGTTTTATTTCCGCCCTAGTAAGCATCGAAAGGATGGTAATCGATGAAACGACCGCTATACAAGCTCAACCAGGTCCTTCCTTCCGAAGACCTCAGCTTGTTCTGCACCGAAATGGGGATGCTGCTGCAGTCGGGTATGGCCATAGGCGACGGGATTGCCGCCCATATCCGCACACAAACCAAGACGCTGCCGGAAAAGGGGAGTAAGCCCCGCAGTATATTTGAAGCGCTTTACCTGGGGATCCTGGACGGTTACCCGTTAAGCCGTTCGATGAAGAATACCGGTGTGTTCCCGGAGGATTTTATCAGCATGATCCGCATCGGGGAGGAATCCGGTTCGTTGGACGAGATTATGACCCAGATGGCTGCCCATTACGGACGGGACAGCAAGGTCACCAAAGAGATTAAATCCGCCATGATTTATCCGATCATGACGCTGTGCATGATGGCCATCATTTTACAGGTCCTGACCGACCGCGTCTTCCCGGTATTTACCAATATTTACGAGAGCCTGGGCAGCGGCCTGACCAGTGCTGCCGCCGCTTCAATCGCGGTGGGCAACGGGTGCGCAAAGGTGCTGATGGTGCTTTCCGTCATCCTCTTAGGGATTGTAATCCTGGTATCGGTTTTGGGGAAGTTTTCCGCCGGGCAGCGGGTTCTGTCCGAGCTGAAAAGCCGCCTGCCGTTCTCCCGAAAAATCACCCAGCAGCTTTCCTCCGCACGGGTCGCCGACAGCATGGCGATGATGCTGGACGCCGGATATGACGCGGAAGAAAGCCTGGACAAAATCGCGCTGGCGATGACCAACCCCCGCATCAAGAAAAAGCTGCAAAAATGCCGTCGCCTGCTGCGGGAAGGGGACGGCCAGGGCGCGCAGGTATCCCTGGCAGAAGCGCTCTGCGGCACCGGCCTGTGGAACGAAACCGAATGTCAGATGATCCGCAGCGGCGTCCGGTTCGGCGGCCTGGACGGCGTTTTGCGGCATATTGCCCAAACCGGTATGGACAGCGCCGAAGAGGACGTAACCCGCGCGGTCTCGCTGATCGAACCGATTATGATCGCGGTTACAGCCGTTTTAATCGGCAGTATCCTGCTTTCGGTCATGCTGCCCCTTTCCGGCATCATGGCCGCAATCGGCTGATGGGAGGGACCCTGTATGCGGCTGTATGCTACGCCATTTTCACAAATCCTCCTGCGCGCTTTAAAAGCGGTGGTTACAGTGGGTGTATTTCTCGTCGTACTGCTCGGGACGATTCTTTTTTCACAGACAACCGGGGACAATTCCCTGGAACAGCAGCGCCGCACAACCGAAGACTCGATCCGCCGCGCTGCGGTCAGCTGCTACTCGATTGAAGGGGTCTATCCGCAAAAGATCGACTATCTGGAAAGCCATTACGGGCTGCGGGTCGACCGGGAAAAATTTTCAATCGAATATGAAGTGATCGGCGATAATATCCTGCCGACCATTATCGTCGGCATCCGGGGGACGGATGTCTTTTGATCCACAAAAGCAAAAGGGGGCGCAGATATGGCAAAAGATAAACGGCTGCTCGCCGCCGGGAAAGGCTCGGTCACCAATTTCAGCGTACTCGTCCTGTTCGGCTTTTTCCTTGTCATTTCTTCCCTGCTGACGGTTTCCGGCGCCAATGTCTATACAAGCGTATCGGACGCCATGGCCGCGGGCAGCACGCTGCGCAGCAGCAGTGCCTACGTAGCCAACCGGCTGCGGGGCTGCGGCGACGCCGGAAAAGTCCTGATCGGCCAGACACAGGGGAGCGACGGCACCTGGGGTGAGCTGACCTCCTTAGAAGAAGGGGATATGCTGATCCTCGAGGAAAATTACGGCGGTGACCGGTACTATACCCGGATCTATCTGTACGACGGATGGCTGCGGGAAAGCTTCCTTTGGGATCAGGTCGAATTCCATCCGCAGGACGGTGAACGGATTACCGAGGTGACCGGCTTCCAGGTCCGGAAAGACAAAGACCTCATTTCCTATCAGTTCGACTACGGGGACGGCACCCCGCCCTCCTGCTGTTCAATTGCCCTCCGCACCCAGGGAGGATATCCGTCTTGACGATACAAACACAACATGGAAGGAGGATACTACGATGGCAAATATCCGCTCCGGAGGATATACCTTCCTCATTGAAACCCTGATTGCAACGCTGTTTTTCTCCTTATCCGCCGCAGTTTTACTGCAGGTTTTTGTCGCGTCAAGGCTTCAGGCGGAAAAAAACACGGCGCAAAATAACGCGCTGCTTGCCGCACAGACCGCGCTTGAAACCTCGATCTCCCAAAACGGGACCCTTACGGATTCTGTTTTCTGGTATGACGAAAACTGGCATCTGCTGGACAGCGGCGACGGGGCGAGGTTCAGTGTCGCCGTTACCGTTTCCAAGACCGATGCGTCTGCCGCCGGGACACTCTACAGCCTGACAGCGGAGGCGCTCAGCCTTCCCTCGGGAGAAGCCGTCATCCCTCCCCTTTCTACCTTACATATCGAGGAGGCGGCGCCATGAGTCATTCCCCATTCCGAAAAGGCCAGGAGCTGGACAGCGGCAGCGGCACCCCGATCGGTCCGGGCATGATTTCTATCCTGATGGTACTGATCACCCTCCTGCTGACCGCTTTTGCGGTCCTCTCCTACACAACCTCCCAGGCAGAAGCAAAGCTGACAAATAAGACGCTGCAGGCCACTCTCGACTATTACGCAGCGGACGGGCAAACCGAGCAGCTGCTGTTTGAGATCCGGACAATGAAGGAAGACTGCCAAAATGTAGACGAACTCATAAACGCGTTGTCCGAAAGAGAGGATATCACGATCTCTCAGATCGATATAAACGCTTATACCGCTGACTGCTATATCCCGCTGGATGAGGCCAGACAAATCCGGATGCAGCTTCAGCTGGCCCAAAACAGCTCCGGAAAAATCGACATATCCGTCCTGCTCCGCCGGGTCGAAAGCACTGCGGTTTGGGAAGAAGAAGGAATCTACATCTGGGACGGAACCTGATCACAGAAAGGAATGGTCACAACATGAATATCAGCAAACTGTTGACCGATGAAGCCAGCATCGACAGATTTATTTATCAGGTCTTGCAGCAGGCCGTAACCGGCGTTTCCGACCTGCTGGGCGAATCCGGCCATACGGGGGCGGCATCGGACGTCTTTATCGTGGCCAACGCCGGTATCGCCGTCAAGCGCCATGGCCGCCTGGAATGGCCCTTCGGCGAGGGCAAGGCCAACGATCACAACACCATCGACGATTCCTACAAGGACGCGGCTACCCTGGACCGTGAGCGGCAGGAAAAGCTGGAAAACGGCTGCGTCATGTTCCTGGACGCCCAGAAGCTGGTTCAGGCTGTCTACCGGATCGCTTATCCCCGCCCCAACCAGCAGGAGGAAAAAGAGCGCCATCAAAACGCCCTTTTCTCCAAAGGGGACGACGACTTTTCTTTTTCCGTCAAGGATCTCGGGCGGTTCCGCTGCAACGCCTACCGGCAGCGCGGTTCTTTGGCCTGTACCATTCGAATCTTCCCCTTCGGCCTGCCGGACTTTTCCAAAATGCATTATCCGCCGCAGGTCACCGATCTTGCAAACCTGCAGCAGGGAATGGTCCTCGTCACCGGGCAGGCCGGCAGCGGAAAATCCACGACCCTGGCCCATCTGATCAACTACATGAACAACGATCCGAACCGCAGCGGCCATATCGTCACAATCGAAGACCCGATTGAGTACATCTACCGGCACAACCACAGCGTCATCTCCCAGCGGGAGGTCGAGCACGACACCGAAACCTTCGCCACCGCCCTGAAAGCGGTCCTGCGGCAGGCTCCCAACGTTATCCTGGTCGGCGAGATGCGGGACTTTGAAACGATCCAGACCGCCGTCACCGCCGCCGAAACGGGCGAGCTGGTTCTCTCGACCCTGCACACCCTGGACGTAACCAACACCATCGACCGCATTATTGACGTTTTCCCGCCCTTGCAGCAGCAGCAGATCCGTATGCAGCTGTCGATGGTCCTAAAGGCCGTTGTTTCCCAGGAAATGGTCGATGCCCTAGATCCGGACGGTAAGAAGATCCGCGTCCCGCTTTTTGAGGTGCTGCGGATTGATTCTTCGATTGCGCCGCTGATCCGCACCGGCCGCACCCAGCAGCTCAACAACTATTTCAAATATAACGCTGCCGAGGGGATGCTGACCAAGGAAGTCTGCCGCCGCCAGCTGGAAGCCCAGGGAATTCGCCTGCTGGGCTGATCAAAAAGAAAGGGAGCTTCTATCAAAATGCAAACAACCGCAAACCAAAAAGACAATATTCTCGGGACCGCCCCTGTCGGCAAGCTGATGCTGAAGCTGGCAATCCCCTGCATTACGGCGCAGATCATCAACGCTCTGTACAACATCGTCGACCGGATGTACATCGGCCGGATGGAGGGGGTTGGAAAGACCGCTCTCGCCGGCATCGGCGTTTCCTTCCCGCTGATTATGATCATCTCGGCCTTTGCCGCTCTCATAGGCCAGGGCGGCGCGCCGCTGTCCTCGATCAAGATAGGCGAGCAGAAAAAGGACCATGCGGAAAAAATCCTGTCCCAGTGCTTTATGAGCATGATTATTGTCTCAGCGGCCCTGATGATCATCATCTATCTGGTCAAAACCCCGCTGCTGATCGCTTTCGGTGCTTCGGACGCCACCCTCCCCTACGCGGAGGATTACCTGTCGATTTACCTGATCGGGACGCTGTGCGTACAGATTTCGCTCGGTATGAACGCCTTTATCACGGCGCAGGGGTTCGCCTCCGTATCGATGCGCACCACCCTGATCGGCGCGGTGATCAACATCATCCTCGACCCCATCTTCATTTTTGCCTTTAACATGGGGGTAAAGGGCGCCGCCATCGCGACCGTCCTCGCACAGACAGCCTCAGCGGCCTGGGTGCTTACCTTTCTTTTCGGGAAAAAGACCACCCTCAAAATCCGGCGGGAGGTCATGCTCCCCCGGTGGAACATTATGAAGCCGGTGATTGCCCTGGGGCTGTCTCCGTTTGTCATGAATGTCACCGAAAGCGCCATCCAGGTTGTTTTCACCTCCGGTATGCAGAAATACGGCGGAGACGATTACGTATCGGTTGTTTCGGTGCTGGTCACCTGCTTATCGGTCGTTATGATGCCGCTCATGGGAATCTGCCAGGGCGCGCAGCCAATTACCAGCTACAATTACGGTGCCGGGAACCTGGACCGGGTAAAGGGGACCTTCAAGCGGCTGTTTCTCTGCAACATGATCTACTGTCTGGTCGTCTGGAGCGTGGTACAGCTGTTCCCGTCGCTGGTCATCCGGCTTTTCAGCAGCGACGCACCCCTTTTGGAGATCGGTTCCCACGGGGCGCGCATCTTCTTGTTCGGCATTATCACGATGTTCGGCCAGAATGCCTGCCAGAACACCTTCTTAGCCCTTGGAGAGGCCAAGGTTTCGATGTTCTGCGCCCTGCTGCGCAAGGTCTTCCTGCTGATCCCCCTGGCGCTCATCCTGCCGGTTCTGTTCTCCCGCACGGGGCTTCTCCCCGCCACTGACGGCGTCTTTTTGGCGGAGCCGATTGCCGATATCCTCGCCTCCTGCATCACTACCACAATCTTTTTCTTCCGGTTCCGGCAGCTTCTGCAAAAGAAAGCGGGGAGCTGATTCTCATCCGCACGATCTGTTGTGCAATTTCTATAATTATTTCCTGCACAAAATTGGCAGTTTGCTGTTTTTCAAAAAAGCTATTGACAAAACTTTTTTCCGGTGCTATTATGATACCACAACAAAACACACAAACCGATGATGTGGATATCAAACAGGATATGCGCTTCCAGAGAGCGGGCGATGATGGAAATCCCGCAGTAAGCAGCCTGCAAATGGACCACGGAGGGCAAGGTGAACGATGGGATTTTCCCGTCCAGTACCCGAGACGTATGCCTGCGTTATAGGCCGGGAATGTGCTTGCATTTCGGAGAGTGGTCGCTTACGGAAGTATCGCTGTTGTTTTTTAGCTTTGCTTTGCCGGGCGGCAATTAAGGTGGTACCGCAGATATCAGATCTGTCCTTAATTTAAGGACAGATCTTTTTGTTTTTCTACGGGAAAATCCTTTCCGACAGCATATTTTCCTTCATTCGGAACATTGTGCGGCGAATGATGGGCACAAAAAAATAACAATCCGCACAGGAAAGGATTTTTTATCATGGCTGAAAAAAGAAATGTAAACGTAGCGCAGGAAACCGGACTGAAAAACCTCAACAACCTCCTGCTGGTCGGTGTAATGATGGCCGTTGGCGTCGTACTGCGGCTCTGCGCAGGGTTTTTGGCTCTTGCCGGGATGCATCCCAACTTCCTGATCGCGACCTACTGTCTCTCCATCCTGATCGTAAAGCCGAACATCAAAGAAGCCGCCATCATCGGCATCATTTCCGGCTGCATCAGCCAGATCGGCACCAGTATGCCCTGGATCAATATCGGCAGCGAGCTTGTCGGAGCGGTCGTAATGTCCCTTCTGATCCTCATCCCGATGCCCAAAATTGTTAAGCCGCTGGTCACGACCTTCCTGACGACCCTCGCATCCGGTTACTCCTTCGTCGCCCTCGCCGCAATCTTCTATGTCCATCCGATGACGATGGCGACCTTCCTGCAGATGTCCGTCGTCGCATTCACCACCGCCGCCCTGAACTGCGTAATTGTTACCATCCTCAGCATCCCGGTCGGCAGCATCATGAAGAAATAAACACGCGGGGCAGGACGGCGCTCTGGGCGCCGCAGCCTGTCCCGTTTTTCACAGCCTGGTCGTACGAGGGCATACCCAAACACTGCAATCCACAGCCACAATTGAAGGAAATGAAAGGAAAACTTGCATGATTCAGTTTGAAGACTTCAGCTTCCGCTACAAAGGCGGCGACAAACCCGCCCTGCAGGAAATATCCATGACCATTCCGGACGGCAGCTTTGTCGGCATCATCGGCAACTCCGGCGCCGGAAAATCCACCCTGACCTATACCCTCAGCGGGATTATCCCCCATCATTTCGACGGGGATTTCTACGGATCGGTCAAGGTAAACGGCCTGGATACCGTCGAGGTGAAGCCGGAGCAGCTGTCCCGGTTTGTCGGCGAGGTTTTCCAGGACATCGACAGCCAGATGGTTTCCAGCGTCGTAGAGGATGAAATCCTGTTCGGTATGGAAAACTTCGGCGTCCCGCACGACGAGATCGGACGGAGACTGGAAAACGTCCTGGAAATGCTGGGGATACGGGAGCTTCGGGATCGGCAGATCAGTTCCCTCTCCGGCGGGCAGAAACAGAAGATCGCAATCGCCGCCATCCTCGCCATGGAGCCTGAAATCATTGTTTTGGACGAACCGACCGGTGAGCTGGATCCCGCGAGCAGCATTATGATTTTCGATATCCTCCGCCGCCTGAACCGGGAATTCCATAAGACGATCATTGTCGTCGAGCAGAAGATCATGCTGCTGTGTGAATACGTCGACCGGCTGCTGGTTATGGATGAGGGAAAGATTGTTTTTGACGGGAAAAGCGGGGAAATTGTCGAAAGGGTCCCTCTGTTCAAACAGCTGGGCATCAATGTCCCCCGGGTTGTAGAACTGGGCCGGCAGCTGACAAGCGAAGGCTTGTATTCCGGTAAGGTCTCGCTGTATCTGGACGAAGCGGAGCAGATGGTAAAGGAGGTACTCGGCTATGCTGGAATTTGATCATGTACAGTTCCAATATCCCCACACGCCGGTATCCATCCCGGATCTGTCTTTTAAAATAAACGACGGGGAATTTGTCGCGTTGATCGGCTCCAACGGCGCCGGGAAATCGACCATCAGCCGTCTCGCCAACGGGCTTTTGCTTCCCACCTCCGGAAGGGTCCTGCTGGACGGGGAGGACACCCGTACCACCCGCACCAGCGCCATCGCCCGCAAGGTCGGTTTCCTTTTCCAAAATCCCGACCGCCAGATCTGCCAGAATACCGTCCGAGAGGAACTGGCTTTTGGACTGAAGGTACAGGACGTCCCGGACGAGGAAATCAACACCCGCACCGAAGAGATGCTCACGGCCTTCTCATTAAACGGGGACTGGTTCCCCTTTTCGCGCAGCCGCGGGGAACGGCAGCGGATTGCTCTGGCAAGCGTTTTGATCTGCCGCCCCAAAATGGTTATCCTCGACGAGCCGACAACGGGGCTGGATTATAAAGAATGTATCGCCATTATGGACTATATCACCAAGCTAAACCAAGAGGAAGGGCTTACCGTTTTCATGGTCAGCCACGATATGGAGCTGGTCCAGCAGTACGCCAAGAGAGTCCTCGTTTTGACAGGCGGACAGCTGCAGGGGGACGGCCCGGTCAATTACATTATGAAAAACCTGCAGGTTCTCGGCAAGGCCCATGTCCGCCCGGCGCAGATCCCCGCGCTGGCGCTGCGGTTTGGTGATCGGTTCAAAGACGTCTATACCATTCAGGAAATGGTCGATGCGCTGAAAGCAATCAAACAGGAAGGAGGCAGCCAGCCATGAACCTGCTGCAATATCAGCCGGGAAATTCGTTTCTCCATCGGCTCAACCCGGTTACCAAGCTGCTGGCGGTTTTCCTCTACTGTGTCGCCTGCATCATCAGCGACAGCATCCTGGTAGAGCTCGGGCTTATTTTGGTCATGCTGCTGATCTGTTCTTTTGCCAGGCTGGGCAAACGGGCGCTGTCCCTGACGAAAAACCTGCTGGTTTTGGGCGGGATGATGTTCATCCTGCAGCTCCTTTTCGTCCGGTCAGGCGATCCGCTTCTTTCTATCGGCAGCTTCTGCCTGTTTACAACGGGCGGCCTTTTCAGCGCGCTGCTCCTCGGCTCCCGCATCATCGCGACCATGCTGCCGATGATGCTGCTGTTCGCGATTACCCAGATGAACGACCTTTGCGGGGCGCTGGTCAAACGGCTGCATATCCCCTATCGCTATGCCTTTATTGTCACAACCGCTTTCCGGTTCGTCCCGCTCTTTACCTCCGAGTTTCACGATATTGAAGACGCCCAGAAGGCGCGCGGAGTCGAGTATGACACCAAAAACATCTTCAAAAAAATCGGGCTGGTTGTCCCCTTGTTTGTTCCCCTGCTGATGTCCAGCCTGAAAAAGGTTGATTCGGGCGCCATCAGCGCAGAGGTACGGGGCTTTAACCTCCGCACCGTCCAAAGCGGCTACCGGGATTACCCCTTTCATCCGGCTGACGGGATCTGCATTGCCTTTACGGTTTTGCTCATTGCCCTTTCGGCGCTGATTTGATATCCTATAGACAGAAAGGAACACGGCAATGGATGCACAGATTACTTTACGATACGGCGAGGAAACGCGCACGGTAGACATCAAAGGAGCCGCCCGGATTGACACGGTCCTGCCGCGGCAGATGGACGAAATAACCGATTTAAAGGCCGCATTTCTCCACTCGGTCACAGACGGCGTCATTGGCAGCGCGCCGCTGCGGGAGGTTATTTCGGCAGAGGATCCGGTTACCATCGTCGTCAGCGATATCACCCGCAGCTGGATGCACCAGGATCAGATCCTGCCGATGCTGGTTGAGTATCTGCACGAGGAAAACGGCGTGCCCTATGAACAGATGATCATTGTCATTGCCCTGGGGACTCACCGCCATTCGACCCCGGAGGAACTGGTCAAAATCTGCTCCCAGGAAGTGATCGACAAGGTCACTGTCATCGACCACGACTGCGACGCGGAAGACCAGGTCTATATCGGCACAACCTCCCGCGGGACGAAAGTCAAGGTCAACCGGCTGGTCATCGGGCGAAAGGTGATCGTTGTCGGCGGCACGGTTCATCATATGATGGCAGGCTTTGGCGGCGGACGGAAGAATATCCTCCCCGGTGTGGCCAGCCGCGATACCATCCGGCAGAACCACAGCCGCGCCCTCGACCCCCACGAACCCCATTCGGACGCGCGGGTCGGCTGCTGCAAACTGGCGGAGAACCCGATCCATGAGGACATGGCGGAGGCAGCGCGGTTTGTCCATGTAGCCTTCAGCATCAACCTCGTGGTCGCAACCTCCGGTGTCCATAACGGCATTTTCAGCGGCGATTTGGATCAGGCGTGGAAAGCCAGCTGCGACGCTCAGAAAAACTGCTATGAAGTCCCGATCGACCATCAGGCGGACATCGTTATCTGCTCCACCGGCGGATATCCAAAGGATATGAACCTCTACCAGGGCTGCAAGGGGATGCTCAACGCCATGCGGGCGCTCAAACCCGGCGGGGTCATGCTTTGGCTGTGCAAGTGCCCAGAGGGGGGCGGCGCGCCGGATTATTTTAGTTGGCTGCAGCCCCTGTCGGAAGGACGTTTGGACGAAGCGCTCCGGGCGGACTTCACGATTGGCGGATATATTTTTTATTTGACAGTCGAGCAGCTGCACAAGGCCTCCCATGTCTATACCCTGACCGAATTGGACCCCGAAATGGTACAGCCTATGGGGATAGATGCGGGGAAGGATTTGCAGGCTATGCTGGAAAAGATCGATTTTACCGGCAAGAGTGTTTATCTGCTGCCCTTTGCAGGCAGTGTTGTACCCATGCCGCGGACACAATGATCACGTTTTGTGATCATAAATGAGCATAAACATTCAGATACGACAGCCCCATAAACCGTCCTGCATCCATTTGCAGGGCGGTTTTTTCGTAAACCCGGATTAAGGGACGAACAAGGGAAAGCTTTTTCCCGAAGCCCGCAGCTACGGCC
>CAYWRQ010000049.1:0-17528 GCA_964460915.1 uncultured Oscillospiraceae bacterium | reverse complement strand
TCCGGTCGGGATTCCCTTTTGTTATCAAACAGGCATTTGTGCGGTGTTGCCTTAACAATACGTCCTATATAAAAGGGAGGACCGCAGATGGATATTGCAAAACGATTAAAACAACTGATGGAAATCAACGGTAATTTAACCGAATACCGCGTATATAAAGAATCCGGTGTGCCGCAATCCACCCTCTCCGGGATTTTAAGCGGCAATTCCTTTCCCAGCATCCCCACGCTGGAAGCCCTTTGCTCCTATTTCCATATCACACCGGCTCAGTTCTTTACCGATCCCGATACGGAACAGCTTTATCCCCTTTCTTCGGAAGAAAAAGAGCTTGTTGAAAAATGGCATACCCTGTCTGACCGGCAAAAAGAAGCCTTGACGCAATTGATAGATGCGGTCCGTTGATATCATAGGTTGAACGCGAACAGAGACGAAAAATCTTTGTTCGGATTTATTTTTTTCGGAGAGCAGTCATTGGCAGGGCGTGCAAAAGAAATATCAGGTTTCTTTTATCCGCCATACATTGACATTTAGTGAATGTCAAACACACTTATATTTTATCATATAATTTCCTCAGTGACAAGTACTAAATGTCAAAAAAGTGGGGATTATATGTTTATAAACAAAGCAAAAGACGGTACAAATAACATTTGCGGAAAGAATATTGCCAAAATCCGTACCGATATGGGGATATCTCAAAAGAAATTGGCGGATTTATTGCAGCTTCAAGGATTAACTATTGATAAAAACGCAATTCAACGGATTGAAACCGGTCAAAGGTTTGTTACCGATATCGAATTGGGGTATCTATCAAAAGCCCTCCATAAAACCTTAGACGAGCTATTACCGGAAGAATAAACCCGGACGGAGATACGAACCCTTTGTCCGGGTTTATATTTTACGAAAGGATTCGCGGGCCGATGTGGTCATCGGCTCTCAGACTGTCGATAAAGCCCTCTCAGTCAGCCTAACGGCTGCCAGCTCCCCCAAAGGGGGAGCCACTGGCGAAGACAGGTAGTTCCCAAAAAGTTCGATAGCTACTGCATCTATCCTGATTTTGCCAAGGCCTCTCCCATTGGGATGAGGTGCGTTTTCCGTAGGAAAACTTAGGCCAGAGAGGGCGGATAAGATTTCTACTTTTTCGACAGTCTGCGGGCCGATGTGGTCATCGGCCCCTACAGAATTTGGGCAACATCTTCGGGCAGCATTCTTGTAAGGGATGTTTTTCCCGCCTGCCGTCTATTTATATAGGTGGATTTCCGTTAAGAATCCATTTTCGCATTTTGCATAGGCCACGATAACAAAGCCCTTATGAACCGCCGTATGTACCCGGCGCGCTCCGCCATTCCTAAAAATAAGCGACCGACGGAGTGGCGAAGCCCGGAGGACCGCCGCGAACCAAAAGTTTTCGCCCAGCCTTTTAAGAATCCATTTTCACATTTTGCATAGGCCGCGATAACAAAGCCCTTATGAACCGCCGTATGTACCCGGCGCGCTCGACCTTTTCTAACATTCAACGACCGACGGAGGGCGGAGCCCGGAGGACCGCCGCGAACCAAAAGTTTTCGCCCAGCCTTTTTCAAAAGGCTGGAGGGGTTGCAAGATTTATTTCCCAGTGATATAATAGGATAAAAGGGAGGATGCCGGATGAAAATATCGACAAAAGGCCGTTACGCACTGCGGATGATGCTGGATATTGCCTGCCAGGGAGAGGGTGCGGTGGTTTCCCTCAAGGACATTTCCGGTCGGCAGGAAATATCGATCAAATACCAGGAACAGATTGTTATGCAGCTGAGCCGCGCCGGATTTTTAAACAGTGTCCGCGGTCCGGCAGGCGGCTACCGCCTAACCCGAAGGCCAGAAGAATACCGCATTGGAGATATCCTGCGGGCAATTGAGGGCAGTCTGGCGCCCATTGCCTGCCTGGACGACGACGAGAACCAGTGCGCGCGGTGCGACCGCTGCCAGACCCTGTGGTTTTGGAAAGGGCTGGATGATATCATATCCGAATATGTTGACCGGTTTACCCTGCGTGACCTGATGGAACCGGATCATCAGCCGGAATAAAAACCGAATCCGACGCAAAAATACCATGACTTCTGCCGGAAAGAAGCCATGGTATTGCCTTTATATGTAACATCTCGTTATTCCTACTTGACAAGTAGGAATAAGTATGGTATCCTTATACCATAGAGAATAACTAGGATTTAAGGAGGACTTTTCCATGATTTATACAGATAACGCAGCGACAACCTCGATGGGCAAAGCGGCGCTCGACGCAATGCTCCCGGTGCTGACCGAGGACTACGGCAACCCGTCCAGCCTGCATATGCTGGGCCAACGGGCGGCGACCCTGCTTGAGGACGCACGGAAAAAGGTGGCCGGCTGCATTGGCGCTTCCCCAAACGAAATTTACTTCACCTCCGGCGGCTCGGAGGCCGACAACTGGGCCATCACCCAGGCGGCCGCGCTGGGCGCCGTAAAAGGAAAAAAGCATATTATTTCTACGGCCTTTGAGCATCACGCCGTCCTGCACACGCTGAAAAAGCTGGAAAGAGAGGGCTTTGCGGTCACGCTGGTGAACGTCCATTCCGACGGCATTGTCCGCCCGGAGGAACTGGAAGCGGCGATCCGCCCCGATACCTGCCTTGTGACCATCATGTACGCCAACAACGAAATCGGCACAATCCAGCCAATTGCCGAAATCGGCGCCATCTGCAAGGCCCACGGCGTCCTGTTTCATACCGATGCGGTACAGGCAGCCGGCCATCTGCCGATTGACGTCAAGAAAGAAAATATCGATATGCTCTCGATGTCCGGCCACAAGTTCCACGGCCCGAAGGGGATCGGCGTCCTGTATTGCCGCAACGGCGTCCGTCTGTCCAACTTCATCGAAGGCGGCGCACAGGAACGGAACAAGCGCGGCGGAACGGAGAACCTGCCCGCAATCTGCGGCATGGCGGCGGCGCTGGAGGATGCCTGCGCCCATATGCAGGAGCATACCGCGAAGGTGACCGCTATGCGCAACCGGCTGATCGACGGCATCCTGGGCGAAATCTCCCATGTACGCCTAAACGGCGACCGGGTGAACAGGCTGCCCGGCAACGTAAATGTCTGCTTTGAAGGGATTGAAGGCGAATCGCTGCTGCTGCGGCTGGATCTGGCCGGGATCTGCGCGTCCTCCGGCTCTGCCTGCACATCCGGTTCCCTTGACCCCAGCCATGTGCTGCTGGCCATCGGCCTTCCAAAGGAAATCGCCCACGGCTCTTTGCGGCTGACACTGGATTATCTGAATACCGAGCAGGAGGTCGATTATATTCTGGACAAGCTGCCGGGTATCGTCAAGACCCTGCGGGATATGTCCCCGGTCTGGGAAGAAATGATGGCGGCTGAAAAAGCAAAATAAACCGATACACGCATATCACAGGAAAGGATTGATCCCATTATGGCAATGGCATATAGTGAAAAAGTACGCGACCACTTCGCAAATCCCCGCAATGTCGGCAAAATTGAGGACGCGGACGGTGTCGGCGAGGTCGGCAACGCGGTCTGCGGCGATATCATGAAAATCTATCTGAAGATCGACGACAACAAAACCATCACCGACGTCAAATTCAACACCTTCGGGTGCGGCGCCGCCATCGCAACCAGCTCGATGGCGACCGAGCTGATCAAGGGCAAATCGATCGACGACGCCTTGCAACTGACCAACAAGGCCGTTGTCGAAGCGCTCAACGGGTTGCCTTCCGTCAAGATCCACTGCTCGGTGCTGGCGGAAGAGGCGGTCAAGGCCGCCCTCGCCGATTATTATACCAGAAAGGGCCTTCCGGTTCCGGAGGCCTGCCAACAGGCCTGTGACGGGGAGTGTGACCAATGCTGCGGATAAAACGGCAGACAGGGATAGCTGAATAGAAGGAAGCCTGAGCGGCGGGATAAGATATTCCCGCCGCTTTGACTTTTCCCGGGCGCTGTGGTACAATAAGAAAAAGGAGAAAGCATCCTTACAGATGGAAAGGAAGGAATCAAATGCTGCAATGGCGTGAACTGGACGCGGAACAACGCGCCGTTTATTATACCGAAAAGCTGTCGCGGGATTTCCCTGCGGATGAGCTGAAGCCCTTCGCAACAATTGAAGGGCTGTGTCAAAACGGTGCATACCGTTGCTATGCTCTTTTTGACGGAGAGACGGAAGTTGGCTACGCCTATCTCATGACCGTGGACGGCTTTACCCTGCTGGATTACCTGGCTATGGAACCTTCCTGCCGTGGAAAAGGATATGGTTCCCAGGCGCTGCCGATGATCATCCGTTCGTTCCTGCCGCAGGGAAATACCCTCTTAATCGAGGCGGAAAACCCCGCTTGTGCGACCAGTCTGGACGACCGGGCAGTGCGGCTCGCACGGCTGAAGTTCTATCAGGCAGGCGGCATGAAGCTGACCGGGGTATTGGGAAAGGCTTTCGGCGTTGAATACCGTATCCTAACAGGCGGCGCACAGCGCTCCGACCGGGAAGTTGCCGGCGGTATGAAGGCGGCTTACGCGGCCATGCTGCCCGAGACGGTCTACAAGCAAAACGTCACGATCTGGATTCCCTAAACGGTCCGGCTGCCATACTTTCCCGCAAACGAAAGTATGGCCGTTTTATTTACCGGCATTTTTTCGTGAGCAAATCGTGTCTAAACCGGGAACATTTTGTCACTTCGTCTTTATTTTCGGTAATTTCCAAAGAACGTTACAATAAATTTCACAAAACGGCTACCATTTTAAAAATGAACATGATATAATGAAAATACCAATTAACAAACTCAGGTCCCGGACGGATTTTCATCCGTACAGCCTGTAAAGGATTTCCGTATACAATAGAAAAGACTCAAACAGAAAGGAAGCTGAAGCCCTATGGCACTGGGAAAAATTCTCGTCACCGATGATGACAAAAACATCTGCGAGCTCTTGCGGCTGTACCTTGAAAAGGAAGGTTACAGCGTAATCCTCGCCCACGACGGAGAAGAAGCGCTCTTAAAATTTGAAAACCTGCATCCTGATCTGATCCTGCTGGACATTATGCTCCCCGGCCTGGACGGCTGGCAGGTCTGCCGCGAAGTGCGCAAAAAGAGCCAGGTCCCGATCATTATGCTCACAGCCAAGGGCGAGACCTTCGATAAGGTACTGGGCCTGGAACTGGGCGCGGACGATTATGTCGTCAAGCCCTTTGACACCAAGGAAATCGTCGCCCGGATCAAGGCGGTTCTGCGCCGTGTCGGCCAGAATAACCAGGCTTCCGATATCAAGGAGGTCAGCTACGATAAGCTCGTCGTCAACATGACCCGCTATGAGCTGAAGGTCGACGGCAAGGTGATCGATACGCCGCCGAAGGAACTGGAGCTGCTCTTCCACCTAGCCTCTAACCCCAACCGGGTTTATACCCGCGACCAGCTGCTGGACGAGGTCTGGGGCTTTGAATACTATGGAGATTCCCGTACAATCGATGTTCATGTAAAGCGCCTGCGCGAGAAGCTGGAGGGCGTTTCGGATAAATGGTGCCTGAAAACCGTATGGGGCGTCGGATACAAATTTGAAGTTACAGACCTGCTTTAATCGCATAAGCAAAAAGAGGGCTGCTGCGCTGCAGCAGTCCTCTTTTTTTGCATGGGGGTGTCTTTTTGCAAAAAAGCATTTTCTATAAGTATTTCCGCAGCTGCGCGGCTGTTGTACTCGCGTCCATTCTGGTGCTGGGCAGCCTGTTCATGCTGTTCGCCTCCAACTACTTTAAGGAGGAGAAACGCGAAACGATGGAACAGCAGGTGACGATCGCGAAATCAATGCTGCTTGCCAGCTCCAGCTATGACGACGGAAGCAACCGGGTTACGATGAATTCCTCCAACATTACGTCCGGCTTCCAGACCATTTCCATGATCAACGACAGCACCATCTTTTTTACCAACGCCTCCGGTGTCGTGCAAATCTGGTGCGAGGACGGAAACTTTTCCCAGCCGGTACATACCGTTTCCGAAAAGATCCTCTCCGCTATCCGGAATGAGGACAGCTATTTTGAGGCCGGACGCTTAGACGGTATGTTCAGCGAATCCTATTATACCTACGGCATCAGCATCCAGCTCGACAATAAAATGATCGGATATGTTTTCATTTCCGAACCCAGCAGCGAGCTTTCCGCTTTCCTGATTGAAATGATCAAAATGTTTGCGCTCTCCTCTATCGCGGCGCTGATCCTGTCGGTTGTCGTCACCTACTACTCCACCATCAAGATGGTGCGCCCGCTCCGGGAAATGTCTGCGGCGGCCAAAAAATTCGGCCAGGGGGATTTTACCTCCCGGATCGAGGTTACCTCGGACGACGAGATTGGCCAGCTGGCCATGTCCCTGAACAACATGGCCCAATCGCTCAGCCAGCTGGAGTCGATGCGGCGCAGCTTTATCGCCAATGTATCCCATGAACTGAAAACCCCGATGACCTCTATCGGCGGCTTTATCGACGGGATCCTGGACGGCACCATCCCGCAGTCGGAACACCGGAAATACCTGCGGATCGTTTCGGAAGAAACTCAGCGGCTGTCCCGGCTGGTTCGCAGTATGCTCAACCTCTCCCGCATCGAGGCCGGAGAACTCAAGCTAAACTGCACGCAGTTCAACATCGTCGACACCATCTGCCAGACCCTGTTTACCTTTGAGCAGTCGATTGACCAGAAAAAGCTGGACATCCGGGGGCTTGACACCGACAAGGTTATGGTCGATGCGGACGCCGACCTGACCCACCAGGTCGTCTACAACCTCATCGAAAATGCGGTTAAGTTCGTCGAAAACGACGGTTATCTGGAATTTTCCTTCCATACGGAGGCGGGCATGACTTATATCAGCATCCGCAATTCGGGCGAAGGTCTCTCCAAAGAGGAAATCCCGCGGGTTTTTGACCGGTTTTATAAAACCGACCGCAGCAGGGGGATTGATAAAAACGGGGTCGGTTTGGGCCTGTATCTCGTGAAATCAATCGTAACCCTGCATGGCGGCGACGTAATCGTCCGCAGCGTACAAGGGCAGTACACCGAATTCACCTTCTCCGTCCCGTCTGCTAAGATCAAAACCTCCCCGATTGTCACCGGAAGGGAAAAGGAATACGCGGGCGGCATCAATTCCTCCGGGCTGATCCCCGTACAGCCGGACAGCACAAGCCCTCCTGCGGCAGCGGAAACCGCGCACCCGCAGGAGAAGGAGCCGGACGATTTGCAGCCGTAAGCCGGAGAAATCTTGCTTACACAAATTTTAGATTACCGGAGAGAAAAATTCATCTTTATTTTGTATCATAGAAAGTATAATGGAGTTTGGTTTACACAGACTTTTTTCAGCCATACCGATAGAGAACGAAAGGGTGATTTTATGGCAGACCGCGATGAAAATAGATTTGACCGCCCTGAACAAGAACCCAATCACACCCCTTACGGGCAGCAGCCACCGGACGACAACGGCTGTACCTATCACAGCGGCCGCATCCAGGATTGGAATCACGAGGATTCCGCTCAGCAAAACAACTCCACCGGTCCCTACGGCCCTTATCAGCAGCCGGACAGCCGCCAGCAGTCCGGTTACGGCCGGAACAGTTCCCCGCCGAATTATGGGATGAACCAAAACGGGGAATACCGCTACAGCTACGAGGACTATAACCGCATCTCCCATACCCCCTCCGGGCCGGAAATCCCCCGGCGCCGGGTCGGCAGCGGAATCAAGGTCTTTGCGGTCATTGTTACGGTTTTGCTGATCGTGACAATCGCAATTTTGATGGGATTCATCCTGCATAACGGCGATACTGCCGGGACAGGTGAGCTTTCCTCCCAGACCGTTTCACAGGACTATACCCCGCCCGAATCCTCTCTCCCGGAAAGCAGCGCCGAAAGCCGGGAGGAAATCGAGGTTCCGGAGCTGAATATCACCTCCCACGCCGTTGAGGACACCTATATCAGTAGCGACGGCAAGCTGACAACCGCCCAGGTATTTGAAAAGGTCCGTCCGTCGGTGGTCGGTATCCTCAACTACGCAGCCGAAAACCCACTGACCGCCGCGTCCTCCGGCAGCGGCATTATCCTCTCCAAGGACGGGTATATTCTGACCAATGCCCACGTAATCGACGGCGCCGCCAACCTGGTGGTCGTGCTGGACAACAACGAGGAGTATGCCGCCAAGCTGATCGGCAGCGATACCTCCACCGATCTGGCGGTCATTAAAATCGACGCGGAAAACCTGACGGCATCCGAGCTGGGCGATTCCGGCCAGCTTCAAGTCGGCGAAAAGGTCATCGCCATCGGCAACCCTGCTGGGCTGAACCTGGCCGGTTCTACGACACAGGGAATTGTATCCGGCCTTGACCGGACGATCTCGGTGACGCTGGACAGCGGCGAATCGATCAGCATGGACGTTATCCAGACCGATGCAGCCATCAATCCCGGCAACTCCGGCGGCCCGCTGATCAATGAATACGGGCAGGTCATCGGCATCAATTCCAGCCGCCTTTCTTCCTCCTCCTTTGATGGTATCGGCTTTGCCATCCCGATCAACAACGCCCTGCCGATCGTCGAGGATCTGATCCAATACGGCTACGTGACCGGGCGGGTCAAGCTGGGCATTACCTACTATCCGATCAGCGAGGTGGTCGGAGCTATGTCCGGATATACGCCGGGGCTTTTGGTCTACAGTGTGGATCCTACGATGGATATCTATGCTAAAGGCGTCCGCGCGGGGGATATTATCACCGAAATGGACGGGCAGCTGATCACATCGACCGAGGAAATCAAAAAGCTTCTGGAAAGCAAAAAGCCCGGCGATACCCTTGAACTGACCTTTTACCGCGGGTCCTCCTCTACAAGCGGTGCCAGCTATACCATATCGGTCATTCTCAGTGAAGATACCGGCAATACCGATACCAGCACCTATTCGACCGAGAGCGGTTCGGCGCAGATCCCGACTCCCGGTTCCAATACCTGATCTATGAAAAAAGCCAATGAAAGGGGCGTTTCTTCCTCATTTCATTGGCTTTTTCGTTTAATTGCTGCTGATATTTTGCTCTTCCCGATAAACCGGAAGTTTCATCATTTTTTGTTTTCTTTGCCTTTATACACCAAATAAAAGCTCAAAAAGAAAATGCCCGCTCCAAAACCTGCCATAGCACCGCCAATATGTCCGCCGGCAATATTGATAACTGTGCATAGGAATAAAAACAGGAAAAAAATCAAGCACAACATGGATAGACGTTTCTTCTTTTTATTCATCACATACTCCTCCTAAGCCCCGATTTCCTGTTTCGGTAAAATTATTGTACCACATTGCGTCGGCTGTGTCCATACCGGCCTTCTGAATGGCTTAGGAGGTTTCCCGGCTCCGGGACTGCGCCATCGGCAGTCTTTCCCGTGGAAGAGGGTATCCTATAAAATAGATTACAGCGTCCAGCTTTGGCTTTCCGCCTGAAGCTTTACCATCCGCGCAAAGACGTCGTGTTGGTTCATCAGTTCTTCCGGTGTGCCCTTTTCGGCGACGGTTCCGCCGGACAGTACCACAATTTGATCGGCGTTCTCCACGGTCCGCATACGGTGGGCGATGATCAGCACCGTTTTATCCTTCACGACCCGGGAGATCGCCTGCTGGATTTCCGTTTCGTTCTCCGCATCCAGCGAAGCGGTCGCCTCATCCAGGAGAATGATCGGCGCGTCTTTCAGTAGCGCCCGGGCAATGGAAATGCGCTGGCGCTCGCCGCCGGAAAGCGTTGAACCGTTTTCCCCGATCATCGTCTGATACCCCTGGGGGAGCTTTGAAACAAACTCCTCGCACATGGCCGCCCTTGCCGCTGCCATAACCTCGGCATCCGAAGCGCCCTTGCGCCCGACGCGGATGTTTTCCATGACGGTGTTGGCAAATAGGGTCACGTCCTGGAACACAATGGAGTAGGCGGTCAACAGCTTCTCCGGGTCTACAGCCGACACATCTACGCCGCCCACAGTGATTCTCCCCCGGTCCACATCCCAAAACCGCGCGGCCAGCTTGGCGGCCGTCGACTTGCCCCCACCGCTTGGGCCGATCAGGGCCGTTACCTCGCCCTGCCTTGCAGTGAAGGAGACATCCTTCAGCACGGTTTCACCGCTGTTATAGGCAAAGTCCACATTTTCAAAGGTGATATCGTAGCCTTTGGGCGTGAACCCCGCCGAACCGTCCTGCACCTTGCTGTTGTTGATCTCATTCATGCGGTCGATATTCACCTGCAGGGAATTCATCGCCGCCAGGTTTTGCAGGGAGAATGACATCGGCTCATAAATGCGGGACACCACCAGCAGGAACAGGAAAAAGGCCGGAAGGGAAAGTTCCCCGCCAATCAGCCGCATACTCCCCGCCAGTGCAGCCGACAGGATCCCCAGCTTTAAGATCATTTGAGCCGGAACCACGAACATGGCCGCACCCAGCTCGTTTCGGATCATTCGGCCCTCGAGCGCATCTATTTTTCCGTTCAGGCCATCCAGATATGCCTGCTCCGCTTTGTTGCTTTTCAGGTCGCGGATGGTTTCCAAACACTCCTGCACCCCATCCGCCACCGCTATCAAAGCGGCGTTTTGTTTCCGGGTGAAATAATTCTGGACTTTTTTGGACAGCCCCACAATGATCAGCGCCACAGGCAGCACCCATAGGGCGGCAAGCGCCATCGGCAGGTCTATCCAAAATAGGCCGGCCGCCATCAGACAGGTAGAAATGATTGAACCATAGAACTGAGGAATATAGTGGGAAAGCATCTGTTCTGCCGTCTGTACATCCCCCATGATCGTATTGGTCAGATCGGCCAGGTCCTTTTGGCCGAAGAAAGAGAGGGGAAGCCGCCGCAGCTTCTCTGCCAGCCGGATCCGGCAGGCGCCGGACTCCCGATAGGTTGAAAAGTAGGTAGCGTTATACTTCCAAAGCTCGGAAACCAGTACCAAAAGCAGCACCCCGGCAATCCCCGCACCATAGAGCAGATATCCCTGCGGCGCCGTACCGCTTAGAAAATCGCGGACAAGCAGATAGAGAAGCCCTACCGGGAACATCAGCGCCAGGTCTCCCGCTACACAGGCAATGGTTGCCCTGACAAGCCCTTTCGCCCCTTCTTCGGAGAGGGCGAAGCGTTTCATCAGCCGTTTGATCATTTTGCCGCACCTACCTTCCAGCTGACGGACATTTGATACTCCCGCCACATCTTGGCATAGAGGCCGTCCCGCTCCATCAAGGAATCATGGGTACCGGCTTCTTCGACACGCCCCTCCCGCAGCACAAAGATACGGTCGGCGTTTCGGACCGTGGTCAGTCTATGCGCAATCATAATCACGGTTTTCCCCTTAGACAGCCTTTCAAAGGCTCTCTGCACCATCGCTTCGTTCTCGGGATCAGCAAAGGCCGTCGCCTCGTCCAAAAGCAGGACAGGCGCATTTTTCAGCATAACACGGGCGATCGCAATCCGCTGCTGCTCGCCGCCGGAGAGGTACACGCCCTTTGTGCCAATCACCGTGTCCATTCCCTGCGGCAGCTTCGCGATGATGTCGTCGCACTGCGCTTCATGCAGCGCCCGCTCTGCCTCCTGCCGGGAGGCATCGGGCCGGGACAGCCGTACGTTTTCAAGGATAGACGTTTTTAGCAGCCGGCTGTCCTGGAACACATAGGCAACGGTATCCGTCAATGTCTCTTTCGGGATATCCTTCACATTGATCCCGCCGATCCGAACGGCCCCGCCTGTCACATCCCAAAACCGGGAGATCAACCCGGCTACGGTGGTCTTGCCGCCGCCGGACGGCCCCACCAGGGCCACAGTCTCCCCCGCGTTCACATGAAGGGTCACGTTTTTCAGCGCATCCTCCGCACCGCCCCGATAACGGAAGGTCACGTTTTCCAGCGAAACCGAGTTATCTGCCGGAACCTTACCGGCCCGGGGTTCAGGCAGAGGTGCCTCGTCCAGCACCGAATGGATACGGCTCAGTGCGTCCGCCACGATCATCCCGTTTGCACTCATATACATCACCTTGGACATGGCCGTAGCGATGACCGGCGTAAAGATCACGTAGAACAGGAAGTTCAGCAGCGCTGGTTGGGCAATCGCCTCTCCTCCTGCCAGGATCAACGCCAGGGCTATCAGAAATGCGAAAGCGCTGTTGATGAAAACAGTATAGGCCAGCATCGGCGGACGGCACTTTTTGCAGTAGCCGGTGCAGTATTTGTAGTAGTTGTCAATGGAACCCTTAAACCGCTTAAAGGAGTGGACGGTCTGACCAAAGGTCTTGACTACCGGAATACCCCGCACATATTCTACCGCTTCGTTATTCATATCCGCCAGGGCGTCCATATAATCCTTCATATCCTTCGCCATGCCGGGGCCGGTCATCTTGAACATCGATGCAAAGCCAAGGATCATCGGAATCAGGCTCACCAGGCCGAACCGCCAGTCAAAGAGGAACAGCATCACGATCATACAGATAGGCGTCGTAATTGCCGCCGCCATATCCGGCAGCTGGTGGGCCAAATAGGTTTCGGTGGCCGCGCTGCTGTCATTGACAATGCGGCGGATCTTCCCGCTGCCCATCTCCCCGATGAAGCCCAGGGGAAGCTGGGCAATATGTGCCATCAGCGCTTTCCGAATATTGCCCGCAATCCGGAAGGCCGACAGGTGGGAGCACATCAGCGCGCAGATATAGACCAGAATAGACAGCACCGCAAACAGCACCGCCATCCAGCCGTTGTGCACAACGTGAACGGCCCGGGCGTAATCGGGAGCCGCTTCGAGGACTTCCCGGATGATAAAAAAGAGAAATACAAAGGGAAACAGGCCCAGCACCGCACTTACCCCGGACAGCAGCATTGATAAATAGGTTAGATACCTGTGTTTCCCGGCATATCCCATGAGCTGGGACAGGCTGGATTGTTTTTTGTCCATTTGCAATACACTCCTTTCAAAATCACAGATGTGTGAAACTCCGGCGGATGGATGTCCCAATATGCCAAGCTGCCGGATTTTCGTGCAGCTATGTACGCCGCCGGTTACTCTCCGCTCAGGTTTTCGGTGATAAACAGCTCGATCGCATTGTGGATCGTCCCTTCATCTGCCTCCTTATCAATTCCGGCAGAGAGCCAGTAAGCGTAATCGCCGACGAAATAGCCCTGCAGCTGTTCCAAATCGCTGCCATAGCGGAATTCAATATGGTAGGTTTTTTCCATCGTATCATCCCGGAGGAAAAAGTAGGTAAACTCCCCGGCATCATCGGTACTCTTGTAGACGTCGCAGTCAAAAGAAGGGTCGATGGTCTGGCCGCCGAATTCCATGGTTTCGCCCTCGCCCACCTTATAGACGCCTGCATATTCATAGGTGTGTGTGCTGGAAGTTCCGTCTGTCAGCGTGGTTGTGATCTGATTGCCTTTAAATGCAAAGGTTTGGGCACCGTTTATGTACCAGCAGTCAAAACCCATATCGCCTGACTGCGCATAGGTTTCGGCCGCCTCCTGTCCATAGATATCACGGCTGATCGAGGATTTTAGTGCCTGCGCGCTGGCCTCTGCCGCTTCCTCGCCCACAATAGAAGCGCACTTCTCGTTCCAATAGGCGTCGTACTGTTCATCCAGGATGACATCGAACAGGTTCTGATAGGTGGTTCCGTTCTCTCCGGCGATTTCAGGGAAGATGCCTTCAAGCTCCTGTCCGGCGTCCGTACGCGTGCCGCAGGCCGCAAGTGAAAAAGCTAGACAGCACGCCGTCAAAAAGGCCAAGAATCGTTTTGTTTGCATGATGTAAAATACCTCCTGTATCATAGTTAGTTAAAGCTAACTATCTTCCATAAAATAAGCGGCATCATGGCCGGCTTACTTTTCCAACACCCATGATACCGCAAAATTACGTTCTTTTCCACTCCAACGGGACGGAATCTGCTCCAATCGGACGGGGAATTTTTCGATACTCCGAAGGGGTGGTCCCGGTAAGCTGACGGAATACCTCCGTAAACTTGCTGGCATTTTGGTAGCCCACCTGTCCCGCGATCTCTACGATGCTTTGACTGGTTTCCTGAAGGAGGTACATGGCCTTTTGGATACGGTAGGACTGGATGTAGGAGCCGATCGTATCGCCATAGACCGTTTTAAAATGATGCTTCATCGTGGTAAGAGAGATGTCAAACCGTGCAGACAGTTCCGGCAGGGTGATATGCTCATCCAAATGATCTACCAGATAGGCACGGATGGCCCGCACGGTATCCGCCTGTGTCCGGGTAATATAGGTCCGCTTTTCCCGAAGTGCCGGGAGATCCACAGAATTTAAAAACAGCAGCAGCTCCAATACCTTCAGCTTGCAGTAGTCACTGCGAATGGCCGACGGCGCAGCGTAAAGCTCGGAAAAAATATGCTGGATCGCGTCTGTGGCCCGGATAATGAAACAATGATCCGCTCCGCACAAACGGTCCCGCAGTGCAAACAGATCCATCGGCACGTTTCCGAATACCCCGCTGATCCGGCGCAGTGTTTCCTGAGCGGCGCCAAGGTCAAGGACAACGGAAATGCCGTGGTAATTGCACAACGGAAACCATGAATCAAGGGTCGGATGCGTCAGCATATTGACAGCCAAATCCCCGGCGCCCAAATATGCGGCGCCGCCGCCCGCAAACTCACATTCAAACCGCCCCTCCCGGCAATGGTTGATCTCCATAATATCCGCATAGGGCGGCTTGTTCTGCTCGGAATGGACAGTGGTCATATGGAAGTCGTTATAGAGAAGCTCGATTCCCGAAAATACCAGATACCGGGTCATAATCCCCTCTCCGGTTTCATTTTCCATTTTGTAAACAAATCGGTCTTCGCTTTGAGAGAGGGTGTAGGTTCCCCGGTCAAAATCTACGTAGAGCTTCTCGGGCAGCATACTTTGTGCGGACATCGTGATTTCCTTCCTTACCACTGTGAGACAAATTCCAGGGTTTTCACCAGAGAATCCATGCGGGCGCGCCGTCCCGGCTCTCGGTTCTTCCCCCGATCCCCCCGGAAAAACTTTGCGGCAGAAAGCTCCATTGGGACAAATAAATGGCTCCCATGGTCATAGCTTATGTGGCGAAACGGATATGGGAAGTTCTGCGTCTTTAGCCGTTCCATGATTTTCTCCGCCGCCCGCTCCGAAGGCCACATGGTGTCCAGCTTCGATGAAATCAGCAGGATAGGGCCGGTGATTTTCTCTGCCCGGATCACGGCTGCCGGATTGGGGTGCTCCACCAGCGGGGTATATAGGTCGGACATCGTCACCTCCCGCGCCTTGAGACTGTTCCAGAGCACATGACCGAGGGGAAAGCTTTCCAGCCCGAAGGAACTAAAGGGGATCTCCTCCCCATGAAAGCTCCAGCTGCTTCCCGGCATAATGGTAATGCCTTTTTCTTTGGCAAATCCTTGGCAGACGGTGCTCATAGGCGCTATCGCCGCCACACCGTTTACCAGTCCCGGAAGCAGGCTTCCGGCGGTCAGCGCCAGCTCCGCCCCTTTTGAGATGCCCCACAGCCCGACCTTTTCATAGCCCGTTTCATGGAGCCGCTTTGCCGCCGCCTCCAGCGGGTCAATGGGGACGTGATAAAAGGCCGTGGGCAAACCCTCTTCCTTGACATAGGCCAAAGCCAGCACCGTCAGCCCGCGTCCCTGAAAAACCGCGGCCAGCGACCGGGCCAGCTCAAAATTGGCGTCGCTGCCGCCGAAAAGGATCAGCGCTTTTCCAGGGTATTCGTCCTTTTCCAGACAGAACAGTTCCCCGTGAAAACCGTCGGTTTTCATTCTAAACTGCTTGTTTGGCATGATTGTTTCCTCCCTTAATTTTTCATTAGCATTTTCAGGCGAACACTCCCGGCCTTTTCAAAAATGAAACAAAGGATACATCGTCATTCCAGCTAATCCTCTTGTTTCACATATTTTCCAAAACCAATGTACAGGGCAATAAACAGGAGAATTGTTCCCAAGCTCTTATTGGAGGTACCGATGCCGTTGACAATCGAGTAGTTGCCGGCATTTCTGAGTGTATTGAAAAGCAGCGAAAGGATCAAAAGATTGAAAACCGCGTACCATTTCGGAAGCGGCGTGTATCCCTTGACGATCCCAACAAACTGTACAATGCTGCTTCCCGCGAAAAAGACATAGAATACAATCATCACAGGCAGGATGAAATACAGCGCATATTGCAGCGCGATTTCATATCCGATCGCCTGCCCGGCAGCATCTGCGGCCGCGTGGTACAGCCACATAAATACCCCGCAGGGCAGATGCACCGCCCGCCTGCCTCCGCCAGATAGACATACATGGACAGCTTATAAAACGCCGCACCTCTTGGCATATTCTTTTTTAATAGCGGATAAAGGGTCATCAGCCCGCAAAACTCCAGAGCAATTCCCAGAAAGCCGATCAGCCCGCCTAAGATGGGACGCCAGACGGGCAGCACGAACGCTGCGGCCAAATAGCCCTCCAGTATCCCAGCCCCTTCCGGGAATGTGGTATACCCAATCAGCAGATCCCCGATCAGGGTCAGGCACGCGCCTGCTATCCCGATCAGGAGGAATGTCCTTGCCCTTTGTATCGTTTTCATCTCCATTTTCTTCACAGCTTCTCCCCAGGGATCCGATATGCCTCCGGGCGCTTTAACAGCATCATTCCAAATATTCACATATGCCCCATGCTGATTGCGCCGGTCCCGATCCCATTTCCGACCACATTATTTCCAACGATGGCCGCCACTGCATAGGCCGCGATGACGCCAAACACCATATTATAGAAAACGGCGTGTTTGGGATACGCAGTCTTTCCTCTGCCGATGATCACTGTCTGATAAACAAGGGCAGCGAGCAGCAATACGCCAAACAGGATCGTCGGCGGCATCATAAAATCGTACGCGTATTTCTCCGTCACGGAAACCGCAAGCTGTGGGTCTGACACCGCAATCTATTTGTAAAGCATGGGTATGGCAGCGCAGTTGAGGTGGGTTCCCGCTCCGCCAGTCCAATATACATCAGCGCGGACACCCAATAGATGAAAGGCATGACACCCTTCTGGTTTTTCAGAAGCTGATAGATTTGGAAGTAACCTACGCCGATAAAAGAAATCCCAACAGCGCCAAGCATCCCGCCCAAAACCATACGCAGGTCGGAATTGCCTGCCGCGTCCCGGAATAGATCAGCCATCATAACACCTGTCAATTCCGGTGCGGCCGGATTTGCGCCGATCAGAAAATCTCCGATCAGTGTCATTGCAGCGCCGATAAATGCGATGGCCAGGCCCTTCTTATATTTTACCGGATCCATAATCTCGCTCTCCTTTCTGCCTACGGTCTTCCAGAAACGCCAGCATCTGCCCGGCTAGTTTCACCGGATAGAGCAGTGCATACTCCGCGTGATCCAGACCGGGGATTTCAACAAATGCTGTCTCCGGGAAATTCTTTTTGACATAGTCAATGTCCCATGCCCTGGCTTTCTTCTCCAGACTGCCGTACCAATATTGAATGTCAGTGGATAAGACGGGAATGGGCTT
>CAYWRQ010000048.1:0-17716 GCA_964460915.1 uncultured Oscillospiraceae bacterium | reverse complement strand
TCCGCTGAAGGTGTTGACGTTCTTCATCTCGACGCGGGTACCAAAAGGTTCGCCAGGCTTGTGTACCGAAACGTTGATATCACAGCGGATCGAGCCTTCCTGCATCTTGCCGTCGGAAATACCGAGATAGATGACGATCTCGCGGATCGTATCCAGATAAGCCTTTGCTTCGGCGGAGCTTCTTAAATCCGGCTCCGAGACGATCTCGATCAGCGGGACGCCGCAGCGGTTGAAATCGACCAGCGTTCCGGAAAAGCTCTCATCGTGGATCAGCTTGCCGGCGTCCTCCTCAATGTGGATACGGGTGACGCCGATCCGTTTTTCCTCACCGTTTACCAGGATATCGAGATAGCCGTTTTCGCACAGCGGGATATCGAACTGGCTGATCTGATAAGCCTTCGGAAGGTCAGGGTAAAAATAGTTCTTGCGGTCCTGTTTGCTGATGGGATTGATGGTGCAGTTCAGCGCATAACCCATCTTAACCGCATACTCAACGACCTTTTCGTTCAGGGTCGGCAGTGTCCCCGGCATACCCATGCAGATCGGGCAGCACTGAGAATTGACCTCCGCGCCGAACGCATTGCGGCAGGAACAGTAGATTTTCGATTTTGTATTTAGTTCGCAGTGGACTTCGAGGCCCACAATAATTTCATAACCTTTGGTATCCATCCTGTAACAGTCTCCTTTCTCAGCCCAAGGTCTTCGACAGATCGAAGCCGCCGATCTGCTTCTCATAAGCAAATGCCGTATTCAGAAGCCGCTGTTCATCAAACTTGCTGCCGATCAACTGGCATCCGATCGGCAGTCCCTTGCTGTCAAATCCGCAGGGGATGCTGATAGCGGGCAGGCCGACAATGTTGACCGTAACGGTCAGGATATCGTTCATGTACATTTTGACCTGATCGTCGCTGTTTTCACCGAACTTGAAGGCTGTATCGGGAGCGGTCGGGCTGAGAATCACGTCTGCCTGCCGGAAAGCTTCGCGGAACATATCCTGCATCAGGTTCTGGGTAAACTTTGCTTTTTTATAATAAGCATCATAATATCCGGAGGACAGCACATAGGTGCCCAGCATGATGCGGCGCTTGACCTCATCGCCGAAGCCTTCGCTGCGGGTATTTTCGTACAGTTCCTCCAACGAATTATAGGAGGAAGCACGGTAACCATATTTGACGCCGTCGAAGCGGGCAAGGTTGGAAGAAGCCTCCGCACAGGCAATGATATAATACGCGGCCAGCGCATAATCTGGCTGCGGCAGTGTGACAGGAACCAGCACAGCGCCCATTTTTTCGTATTCATGAGCAGCCTTCATGACAGCCTGGCGCACTTCGTCTGTAACGCCCTCGCCGAAATAAACGTCCGGAATACCGATTCGCAGGCCCTTTACGTCGGCAGAAAGGTTGTCCTCAAACAGCGGGTAGCTCCTTCTGACAGAGGTCGTATCGTAGGGGTCTTTTCCGCAGATGGCGCTGTACAGCATGGCGACGTCCTCGACGCTGCGCCCGAAGGGGCCGATCTGGTCCAGAGAGGACGCAAACGCAACCAGCCCGAAACGGGATACGCTGCCGTAGGTCGGCTTTAACCCTACGACGCCGCAGAAGGATGCCGGCTGGCGGATCGAGCCGCCGGTATCGCTGCCCAGGGCGACGACCGTCTCACCGGCCGCAACTGCTGCCGCAGAGCCACCGGAAGAACCGCCGGGAACGCGGGCGGTGTTGTACGGGTTTTTGGTTTTCTTAAAATAGCTTGTCTCGGTGGAAGAACCCATGGCGAACTCGTCCATGTTCAGCTTGCCGGTGCAGACGTAGTCCTGCGCGTTCAGCTTTTCGATAACCGTCGCGTTATAAGGCGGGACGAAATTGGAGAGCATTTTAGACGAACAGGTGGTTAAAAGCCCTTTGGTGCACATATTGTCCTTGATGCCGATCGGAATACCGGCCAGCTTGCCAAGCGTCTCGCCGCGGGCCAGCTTTTCATCGACCTCTGCAGCCTTTTTCAGCGCGCCCTCCTCGTTGAGGGTAACATACGCGTCGATTTCCGGCTCCTTGGCGGCGATGCGGGCATAGACCGACTTCGTAACCTCGGTACTGGATACCTTTTTATCATGAATCATCCGGGACAGCTCAGTGGCTGTCAGGCAATAAAGTTCCATATTGTTGCTCATTCCTTCCTTATTCTGCGACAGTTTTCGGTACGACGATACAGCCGGCCTGCACTTCCGGTGCATTGGCGATCAGCTCCGTACGGTTATATTTCCGCTGGATCTCGTCTTTACGGAATTCCATCGGGTTGTCCGGGTCGATCAACGGGCCGCTGGCGTCTAGGTCGGGCAGTTTTTCGACCATGGCGACAATATTTGCCATCTGCGCCGCATATTTTTCTTCTTCTTGCGGTGTGAATTTCAGCCGTGCCAGCTTGGCCAGCCGTTTGATATCCATATCCATGTAAAAGTTCCTTTCTCTTAACTTCTCTATTGAATCATCTGGACAAACTCTTCCTCCGTCAGCACGGGAACCCCCAGTTTCTGGGCCTTGTCCAGCTTGCTTCCGGCGTCTTCGCCCGCCAGCAGATAATCGGTTTTCTTTGATACGGCGGAGGTGACCTTGCCGCCGTTTTTTTCAATCAGCGTCTGCGCCTCTTTGCGGGTGTAGGTCGGCAGCGTGCCGGTCAGGACAAAGGTCTTCCCGGCGAGCCTAGTTCCCTGCTCCTGCACCTCTTCGGTCATTTTGACGCCGCAGCGCCGGAAATGCTCGATTTTATCCCTGGCCTCCGGCTGTGCAAAATAGGCGATCAGGCTGTCGGCAATCGTTTCCCCGACCGTCGGGATAATGGCCGGTTCCCCCGCTGTTTTCTTTTTCCAGATATCGTCCTTTTTCGCCGCCAGGATCGCGTCCATCGAGCCAAAGTGCGCCGCGATCAGTTGGGCGGCTTTCTCGCCGATATTGCGGATGCCCAGGCCGAACAGCAGCCGGGCAAGCCCGTTTTCTTTGCTTCGCGCGATGGCCTGAATGAGGTTCTGGGCAGAGAGCTCTCCGACCCGTTCAAAGCCGGTCAGCTGCTCTGCACGCAAATCAAATAGGTCCGCAGAGGAACGGATCAGCCCGTTATCGACCAGCAGATCGACCATAGCCGGCCCTAATCCGTCGATATCCATCGCGTTCCGGCTGGCAAAATGGACGATATTGCGTTTGACAGTCGCCGGGCAGTCCGGATTGATACAGCGGATAACTGCCTCATCCACATCCCGCACCGTTTTACCGCCGCATACCGGGCAGACACTCGGGATCCGGAAAGGCTTACCCTCCCCATGGCGCACGACCTTCAGCACTTCCGGGATAATCTCGCCTGCTTTGCGCACAAGAATGGTGTCGCCGATGCGGATATCCTTTTCAGCGATGAAATCCTGGTTGTGCAGGGTTGCGCGGCTGACCGAAGTCCCTGCCAGCGTCACACTGTCAAAAACCGCCGTCGGTGTCAGGGCGCCTGTGCGGCCGACCTGGATTTCAATGTCCCGGAGTACCGTCTCTTTTTCCTCTGGGGGGTATTTAAAGGCCACAGCCCAGCGCGGGACCTTGACCGTTGCCCCCATCGTTTCCCGGAGGGCCAAGTCATTGATCTTGACGACCGCGCCGTCGATATCAAAGTCATTTTGATGTCTTGTTTCATCAATCTTCCGGATTTCCCGGATGACATCGGAAAAATTGGTATAAACCGGATAGGACGGGATTACTTTGAAGCCCAGCTCACGGAGGAAATCCAGTGAACCGGCGTGTGTCTCCGGCATTTCCCCATCAATCTGCTGAATATTAAAGACAAAGATGGAGAGCTTCCGGGCTGATGTCACCTTTGGGTCCTTTTGCCGGAGACCGCCTGCAGCGGCATTGCGCGGGTTTTTTAACGGCTCCTCATCGTTTTCCAGCTGTTTTGTCACCAGTTCCTTGAAGACGCCCAGCGGCATATATACCTCGCCCCGGACCTCCAAAAACGGCAGCGGGCGGCTGAGCTTTTTCGGAATGTCCTTGATGGTCATTAGGTTAAGTGTGACATCTTCCCCGATAAACCCGTTCCCTCTGGTTGACCCCCGTACAAAAAGTCCGTCACGGTATTCCAGCGATACCGATAGCCCGTCAATCTTCGGCTCGACCGTATAGGCCGGTTCGGAAGTGAACTGCTGACAGCGTTCATGGAACGCCCAAAGTTCTTCTTCGCTGAACATATCCTGCAAGGAACCCATCTGTACCACATGGGTGACCTTGTCAAAGGTCGTGTAGATTGCGTCCCCTACCCGTTGAGTCGGAGAATCCGGCGTGACCCATTCGGGGTGCTCAGCTTCTGCAGCCTTTAGCTGCCGCATCAGGGTATCATATTCATAGTCGGTTATTTCCGGATCGTCCAGGGTATAGTATAGCTTGCTGCAATAGTTCAGGTGATCTACCAACTGGCGATATTCGCTTTGCTGCATGGCGCATCCTCCTGAGATTTTTATATTTCTACAAAGCTTTCGCTTATGGAAACTCTTTGTAATTATACCACATTTTTGACATTTTCGGTAGAGATATTTCCGAAAATTCCGGTTTTTTTTCGGCTTTTCAAAAGATAAATCGTTATAAGCGAAAACAGAAAGTTTTTTTCATTTTTATTATGCAAATTGACGAAAACAAGACGAAATTTTTGGCAGACGGAAATGCAGGATAAGCCTTGACTTTTGATACAAAAACGAATATGATAATAATGTAACCGATTACATGGAGGCGAGACATACGGCAACGATCAAAGATGTGGCGAAAGAAGCAGGCGTATCGGTTGCAACCGTGTCCCGCGTTCTGAACGGTACCGACCGTGTTCGTTCGGAAACCATTGAAGCGGTTCAGTCCGCGATAGAGAAGCTGAACTATCATCCGAATTTTCTGGGCCGAACCCTAAGACGGCTGGAAACGATGAAAATCCTAGTGGTTCTGCCGACCATCTCCAATCAGTTTTATTCCCGTGTCGTCCGTGGGATCCAGGAAATCGCGAAGCATAACGGATATCATGTTATGCTGGTTACCACCGAAAATGATACAGAAGCGGAAACAGAATACATTGAGATGGTGCGCAGACGGCTTCTGGACGGAATTATTTTCCTCTTCTCTTCCCTTTCCGGAGAGCAGATTGAGCGTCTAGCGCAGGAATGTCCGGTGGTTGTCGCCAGCGAAACAATTCCCGGCCTTCATGCGGTTTCGAGTGTCACGATTGACAATCGGAAAGCCGGTTATGAAGCGGCCAGGTTTTTGCTTGAAAACGGCTGCCGGAGAATTGCTTATCTGTCGGCAGGGTCGATTTACGGCTCCTCCGCTGCACGCGGGAGAGGGGTAAAAGACGCGCTGCGGGATGCGGGTGTAAATATATCTCCGGAACTGTTTTTAGATGAAGGGCTGACCTTCAAGGCCGGAAGACGGGCCGTTCAGCGCATTATGGATATGCCGGAGCTGCCGGACGCGGTATTTGCGGCTTCGGATGCTGCGGCAATCGGCGTTATGCATACCCTGTCGGAGCATGGCCTTGTAACCGGTCGGGACATTTCGGTCATGGGATTTGACAACAACTCGATTGCCGAATACTATAACCCTTCCCTGACAACCGTTGCCCAGCCGCAGATGGAAATCGGCCGGAAGGCGATGGAATTGCTTTTGCAGAAGATAAAGGATCCGGATTCAGCTGTAGAGCAGGTTTTGCTTCCGCACCAGCTGGTTGTCCGCGATTCGGTTCGGCTGCTGCGAAAAGATGGATGATCCTATCGGCGGTCTTTTCGGATTATGGTGTTTTCTTTACTCGTATTGAGTAAAATATAGAAATGAAAGGATGTTTTCCCTATGAAACTTGGTGTAATGGCTGTATTGTTTGGCGATAAGGACCTGAAATGGGTCTGCGATTACCTGGTATCCAAAGGCGTCCAGACGATTGAAATCGGCTGCGGCGGATTTCCCGGCAAAGCGATCTGCGATCCGGATATCCTTCTGAACGACCCGAAGGCTCTGCAGGAATTTAAAGATACCATCGCTGCTTCCGGACTGGAAATCAGCGCTCTTTCCTGCCATGGCAACTACATCCACCCCAACAAAGAGATCGCTGCTCAGTTTGAGCACGACCTGGATAACGCAATCCGGCTGGCAAAGGAACTCGGAGTTGACACGATCAACTGCTTCTCCGGCTGCCCCGGCGACTGCGAGGAATCCAAGTACCCGAACTGGGTCACCTGTGCATGGCCGAACGACTTCCCCGAGATCCTGAAATGGCAGTGGGAAGAAAAGCTCATCCCCTTCTGGAAGAAGAAGGTCGAATTTTCCCGCCCTTACGGCGTTACGAAATTTGCGTTTGAGATGCATCCCGGCTTCTGCGTATACAACGTAGAGTCCCTGCTGAAGCTCCGCGCGGCAGTCGGCCCCGAAATCGGCGCCAACTTCGACCCCAGCCATCTGGTATGGCAGGGTGTTGATCCCGTGGCTGCAATCCGCGCCCTGGGCAAAGAAAACGCGATCTTCCACTTCCACGCAAAAGATACCAAGATTGACCCGTATAACACCGCTGTCAACGGCGTCCTGGATACCAAGAACTTCTCCGATGAAGCCAACCGTAGCTGGATCTTCCGCAGCGTCGGATACGGCCACGACTATGCTTATTGGAAAGACATGGTTTCTGCCCTGCGTCTGGTTGGTTATGAAGGCGCGCTGTCGATTGAGCATGAAGACAGCCTGATGACCCCTCTGGAAGGCCTTGAGAAAGCAATTTCCCTCCTGAAGGAAGTCATCATCTTCCAGCCCAAGATGACCGAGATGTGGTGGAACTAATCCGCTGAAAAGGTAATCTGATGAAAACCGTCGCTGTATTCTCGTATGCAGCGGCGGTTTGCTTATGAGGGAGAAAATCGTATGAGCAGAGATTTGCTGTTTAAAACCGATGATTTTATTTTTAGCTACCGTGTAGCCGCGATACTAAAACGGGACGGAAAAGTTTTGCTGCAGCGAGAGGCGGGCACGGATGAATATTCCTTTCCCGGAGGGCATGTGACCTATGGGGAAACGAACGCGGAAACGCTTGTCCGCGAGTTTTTGGAGGAAACCGGTGCACATATCCGGGTTGGAAATCTAGTCTGGGTCGGAGAGATCTTCTTTTCATGGGGCGCTCTCCCCTGCCATCAGATCTGCCTGTTTTATGAAGCTGTGTGCAGCGATCCGGCGGCTTTGCCGGAGAGCTTCGGCGGGCTGGAAAAGCGGGAGGACGGCAGCAGCAAGGTGGTTTTTGAGTGGGTGCCGCCGGAGCGGATCCAATCGATCACCCTTTATCCGGTACAGGCAAAGGCGTTTCTGAAAGATGAATCCGGCACTGTGCGGCATTTCGTTGATCGGGATATATAGGGAGCTTCCAGAAAGAGGATACGCTGTTTGAAGTGAAGCGGGCGGATAAAATGCGCAATCTTCTTGACAAACCGGAAAAACTCGTTTATGATGAAGATAGATTGTAAACGAAAGGTCGATTTTAAGTTGACAACGAGATATCAGATTTTAAAGCTGCTGGAAGAAAGCGGCGGAAGGCTGGTTTCCGGCGGCGATATTGCGCAGAAGCTCTCAATTTCCCGGACGGCCGTCTGGAAACAGATTGCGGCCTTGCAGGAGGAAGGGTATCGGATTCTCTCAGAGCCGAGCAAGGGCTATCTGCTACAGGAAAGCGACGTTTTCTCTGCCTATGAAATTGAAAAGCGGCTGACGACCCATACGATTGCCCATCCGGTTTTATACTTTCCGACGATTGATTCGACCAATGCCTATGCAAAGAACCATCCGGAGCTGCAAAACGGAACCGTGATTGTCTCCTCCCATCAGACCGCGGGCGTCGGGCGGCTGTCCAGAAAGTTCCATTCCCCGGAAGGACAGGGCGTCTATCTTTCCTTTTTGCTGCATCCGGATATGATTGCGATGGCGGATATCAGTACAATTACCCTTTTGACGGCTGTGGCGCAGGTTGATACGATTGAACAGCTGACCGGAGTCCGCCCGCAGATTAAATGGACAAACGATATATATTTAAACGGACGGAAACTCTGCGGCATCCTGACAGAAGCGACGATCGAAGGCGAGTCCGGCATAATCCGGAATATTATTGTCGGCATTGGGCTGAATCTTTACCAGTCCTATGGGGATTTTGCTCCGGAGATCCGGGATATTGCGGGATCGGTGTACAGCGAGACAGGAAAAAGGATTTCGGCCGCGGAATATGTCGCCTGCCTGGCAAAAAACTTTGAGCGGTACTATCTGGATGAGCTCTTCCCTGCCAACAAGGCTTCCTTTCTGCAAAAATATAAGGAAGCCCTCTTTTTCCTGGGCCAACCGGTAGAGGTCATTTCGGTCAAAGAGACGTATACTGCCATTGCCGAGGACATCGACGAGAACGGCTGTCTGATTGTCCGCCGGGAAGACGGAACAACGTCCGCCCTGAACAGCGGCGAAATCAGTCTGAAGCTTCGGCGGTAAACGGATATCAGAAACAAAAGGAAAAACCGTTTTGCCCTTTTCGGGGGACAAAACGGTTTTCTTTATTATGGACAATATGAAGATATTATCACGCTACGCCGCTGGCGACAACCAGGATGATCGTAATCGTCCCCATCAGCGTCCAGACAAGGAACAAAGGCATAACCCATTTGATCCACTTCTTGTACTCAACGCCGGCCAGAGCGAGGCAGGCCATCATCGTGCCGCTTGTGGGGAAAATAATGTTGGAAAGGCCATCACCCAGCTGGAAGGCTGTTACGGCGGCCTGACGGGTTACGCCGACGACATCGGCGAGCGGCGCCATGATCGGCATGATAACCGTCGCTTGTCCGGAACCGGAGTTGACAAAAAAGTTGAACAGCAGATTGAACCAGAACATGATCGGGCCGGCCAGAACGTGCGGGATATTGTTCAGGATTGTGCCCATGCTGTGGATGATGGTGTGCAGGATGCAGCCGTTTGTCAGGATCACCGATACGCCGGAAGCCAGACCGATGAGCATGGCGGAAAAGGTAAGCTGCTGTGCGCCGCGCAGAAAGCCCTTTACAAAGCCTTCTGTGCAAAGGCGGCGAACAGCGCAACGACGAAAAGGATCGTCGCCAGGTTGGCCATTCCCCATCCGAATTTAAGGGAGCCGAAGGTATAGATGCCAAGGCCCGCGACCAGCCCCAGCAGGGCCAGCACGTGTCTCCAGGTAAAGGGCGTATCAATCGTGCTGTCGTCCGCTTCAAGGGTATACTCAGAACCCATAACGCTCTTGGACGGATCCTTTTGAATTTTACGGGCGTAATGCATCAGGTACAGCACAGTCGGGATGAAGAAAACCGCCCAGATGATGCAGCGGAAGCCGAACCCGGATAGGAGCGGGAGGTCGGCAATCTTCTGAGCAACTTGTACGGTCATGGCGCAGATCGGGCTGGTGGCGTAACCGCCGTAGGCCGCCAGGTACATGACGCCCAGGCCGACAATTTGGCCCATTTTGAGCTTTTTTGCCAGCAAAATGCCGATTGGGATAACCGCGACGACGGGGTTCGCCATGACGCCGGTTGCGCCGAGAAGGCTCATGATAAGCGCCAATACCGGTAAAATCAGCATTGATTTATCGCCCAGCTTCCGGGTCAGATAGCTCAAAAACCCGTCAACCGACTTGCTTTCGATTAGGACGTTAAAATAACCGCCTACCAGAAAGGTAAAGACGATGATGGATGCTGCATTGGCCATGCCGCCATAGACCGCCGACAAAAGCCCCCAGAGGGTGACAGGGCTTTGCTCAACACTGTGGAAGCTGGACGGATCCAGAATACTGCTGTCCGGCAGGGTGTTATACTGTCCCACCGGGATGATCCAGGTCAGGATAGTGGCCAAAATCATGATGCAGAATACAATGACCAGCGCATTTGGGAACTTGAATTTTTTGGTTTTCTTTGTTGTCGGTTGCATGATGTTAACCTTCTTTTTCTTAAAAATCTTCCGGCAGGGACAAAATTGTCGCTACCAGTTTTTTACACTGTACAGGGAGAGAGGAAATCTGCGCGTGCTCATCCAGGGCGTGTGCCCCTTCCCCGGTGACTCCAAGGCTGCACAGGGTCGGAATCCCGTTCCGCGTCACAAAGGCACTGTCGGAACAGCCGCCCTGAGAGATCCCTTGAGGGACGGGACAGCCGAGGGCTTGACAGCTTTCCTGATAAATTCGCAAAAGCGCCTCTGTTTTCGGTGTCAGCTCCATTGCCGGATAAAACCCGTTCTGCATCATTTGGCAGCGGGTGCCGGGAATAACCGTGTTGTCGCAGAGCTGCCGGAGCATAGCGGCCGCAGCCTGGTACTGCTCGTTGGTACAGTACCGTATGCCGACCGTAAACCGGCAATAGTCCGGGATGATGTTGGCGCCCTTTCCGCCTGTAATTATAGGTGGTGCCGTCAAAGACGGTTTTTTCCTCGATTGCCGTGATCATGTATGCAGCCTGCCGGATGGCACTGGCGCCTTTTTGCGGTTCCTTGCCGGCATGGGCGGCTTTGCCGAAAACTTCGATTACAAAGACGGCGCCGCCTTTTCGCTTAACCGTAATGTCTCCGTTTGGCAATCCGCTTTCACAGTTGAAAACGGCGGCGCAGTCCCTGGTTTCCTCATCAAATACCCTGCCGCTCTCCCCGTCCGATAAAGCGTGCGCGACTTCTTCGTCGCCGGATAAAATCAGTTTGATTTGGCGGTCGTGGTATCCGATATGCTGTAAAGCGCGGATCGCATTAATGGCCGCAACGACCCGCCTTTGCAGTCCAGGACGCCCGGGCCGAAGACCGTGTCCCCTTCCGTCCGGAACGGCTCGGGGCCAAAGCTGCCGACTGGGTGGACGGTGTCCATATGCCCCAAAAGCGCAATCGGCTTGAGGTGGCCGGGCGGTGTCTGCGCGGTAAAGGTCGGCCCGGCATGATCATAAGTGTAGATCTGACGCTGCATCCCCATAGTGTCGCAATAGGTGTCTAAATGGGAGGCAATTCGGCCCACCGCTTCTGTATCGGCTGAAGGGCTTTCGATCGACACAATGTTTTTCCAAAGCTCAGTCATCGCCTCCCGGTGCCGGTCGATGTACTGATAGGCTGCTTGCAGCTTGTGGTCCAAGTAAATCATCCTTCCATAGACAAAATAAAAAGCCCGTCCTCAACAAATCTGTCAGGGACGAGCCAAAACTCGCGGTGCCACCTTGATTCGCAGAAAATCTGCGCACTTTCCGGGATACAATGATATCCCCGGCAACTGACGTATGCCTTCACGTCGCAGAATACTCGGGAGACTTCCCTTTCCCTGCGCCCTCGGCGGCCCATTTGACGAACTGGGTTTCATCTGCTCTCAGCAAACACATACTCTCTGTAGAACCATAAACGCCTTTACTCCCGCTTCAACGGTTTAAGCTTTTAATGTATGTAAATTTAACATGTTTATTGGAATTTGTCAAGTGCTTTTTGCGCGTTTTTGTAAAGCAAATTGGAATATCGAAGACAAAAATATAGGATGGAAAGGCCTGCTATGGCAGTTTCTGGCCTTTTTTTGACAAACTCCGTTGTTTGTGCTAAAATAAGGAGAATCATATAATTGCAGACAATGCCCATCTTGGGTAAAGGAAAGGAATTTTTATATGACGGGATGGATCAAGAAGGCCGTTGCCATGGCTGCAATCCTAACGGCGGCCGTGAGTATGGCGGCCATCGAGGCCGGTGCCGAATGGGTTGAAAACCCGCAGAGCGGGAGATACAGCTATACGGAGGACGGTGTGGCCGCTGTCGACTGCTGGAAGTTTATAAACGGGAATTGGTACCGTTTTGACCAAAACGGTGAGATGGTAACCGGCTGGCATACCGAAGGAAAGGATACATATTACCTGAAGCCGGATGGCAGTATGGCAAGGAGCTGGACCGAAATTGACGGAACATGGTATGGTTTTACCTCCAGCGGAACCATTCGCAGCGGCTGGTTTTACTCCGGTGGCGAATGGTACTATTTTGAGCCGGACGGGAAAATGGCGGCCGATATGCTGATACAGGAAGACGGCTGCACGTATTATCTTACTTCTTCCGGTACAATGGCCAAAGGCCTTGTGACAGTATCCGGCGACACCTATTATTTTGCCGGCGACGGCAAGGCACAGACCGGCTGGGTTAAGACGGAAGGTCAGTGGTATTATTTTGGGGAAGACGGCAAGATGCTGGTTTCTCAATGGATCAATGACCTGTATTATATCACGCCCTCTGGCAGGATGGCAAAAGGCTTCTATACGGTGGACGGAATCCAGCGCTATTTCCTGGAAAATGGAGCCATGTCCAAGAATTGGGTCTACGAAAACGATACCTGGTATTATTTTGGACCGGATGGCGAAATGAAGACTGGTTGGATTGTCTATCAAAATCAACGGTATTTTGCCAATGATAAAGGAGAAGCACAGACCGGTATCGTGCAGATTGGCGGTGTAAACTATAGCTTTGATGATAACGGTATGCTGACCGGCACCGGCGTGTCGGGAACGCCCGTCTCTGCTTATGACTCCGACGGCAAAAAGGTGATCCTGGCTACGGGAGAAGCCGTTAAGCTGACAATGTACGCAAATTATACGGCGTCGAAGTTTGGCGAATTGCTGGAAGAATACAATGTTTGCACGCAGGAGGCATTTTTGACGGCCTGCAATACGGTTCAAACCTTTAAGTACAATGATCAAATTCCGAAGGATGTTTTCTATCGGTACGAAGGCTATCTTTACCCAGGGACATACAGCTTCTATATGGGCCAGGACGCCAACGCAGTCGTTGAGATGATGCTGATGAATTTTGAGGAAAACATCGATGATGAAAAGGTCGAGCAGTTTAATCAGATGGGTTATACCCTCCATGAAGCGATAACCCTTGCTTCGATTTTACAGGCGGAGGGCGGATCGTCCAGTTATCGTTATGCGATTTCCGCTGTTTTCCAGAACCGCTTGAAATCACCTGATTTCCCGAAGATGCAGAGCAATCCGACGCGGACGTATGCCGCAACATTTATCGAGCCTGTAGATGAAGAATTGGCGGCTGCCTATGACACCTATCAGTGCAAAGGAATTCCCGCCGGACCGATCAATAACCCTGGGGAAACGGCCATTGACGCCCTGCTCAATCCCGATCCTGACTGCGACGGATACTATTTCTGCAACGATGCACAGGGTAATGTCTACTTTGCCTCTACCCTTGAAGAACATTACGCAAACTGCCGCCTGGCAGGAATTGAAGGCTATTAAGCTTTAGAGTAAAACCCCCTGATCGGGAACGAAATCCTGATCAGGGGGATTTTTGCTGCTGAGAAGAGAAATGCGCCCGGGTCCATTCTAGAGAATCCAGGCGCATTTGTTTTCGATGAATCGTATCAGGACAGTTCAAACATACCGGTATAAAGCTGGTAGTACTTCCCTTTTTGCGCAATCAGCGTCTCATGGTTGCCGCGCTCGATGATTTCACCGTTTTCGAGTACCATAATCGCATCGGAATTGCGGACGGTGGACAGACGATGGGCAATTACAAAAGTCGTCCGTCCCTCCATTAGCGAATCCATTCCCTTTTCGATCAATGCCTCCGTACGGGTATCAATCGAAGACGTCGCCTCATCCAGAATCAGGACCGGCGGGTCCGCTACGGCCGCACGGGCGATTGCGATGAGCTGGCGCTGGCCCTGGGAAAGGTTGGCGCCGTCGCTGGTGAGCATGGTGTTATACCCTTGGGGCAGATGGCTGATAAAGAAATCAGCGTTGGCCAGCTTAGCGGCACGGCGAATATCTTCATCCGTTGCGTCCAACTTGCCGTAACGGATATTGTCGGCAACCGTTCCTGTAAACAGATGGGTATCCTGCAATACCATCGACAGGCTGCGCCGGAGATCATTTTTGTTGATCTTATTGATATTGATACCATCGTATCGGATTTTCCCGTCGGGCACGTCGTAGAAGCGGTTAATCAGATTGGTGATGGTCGTCTTCCCCGCGCCGGTTGATCCGACAAAAGCAATCTTCTGGCCGGGTTTCGCGTATAAGCTGATGCCGTTTAAGACAATCTTTTCCGGAACATAGCCGAATACAACATTGTCAAATTCGACCTTGCCCTGAACCTCCGTATAGGTGACGGTCCCGTCTGCCTGATGCGGATGTTTCCAAGCCCAAAATCCCGTACGTTCTTTGCACTCGACGAGGGTGCCGTCCGCGTTCTTGCGGGCATTGACGAGCAAAACGTATCCGTCGTTGACCTCAGGGGTTTCATCGATCAAGTTAAACACCCGTTCCGCACCGGCAAGGGCGTTGAGGATACTGTTGACCTGCTGGGTGATCTGGGATACGGGCTGTGCAAAGTTGCGGACATACTGCAGGAATGCCACAACGGTACCCAATGACAGAACGTTCATAATGGCGAGTACCGATCCGACAACAGCCGTAATCGCATAATGGATATTGATCAGGTTCGCGGAAATCGGTCCCATGGTATTGGCATAGGTGTTTGCCATCGTCGCGGCGCGGCAAAGCTCATCGTTTAGTTTTTTGAAGTCTTCTTCTGCTTTTTCTTCATGGCAGAAAACCTTTACAACCTTAGTGCCATCCATCATCTCTTCAATGTATCCATTGACACGACCCAAAGCGGCCTGCTGCTCTCGAAACAGCCTGCCAGATCGAGTGCCGAAGAAGCGAACCGTGATCATCATAGCAGCTAAAAGAAGAACGAGAAGGGCAGTCAGTTGCCAGGAATAGATCAGCATCATTGTCAAGACCGATACGATTGTGATAACGGAAGAAATCAGCTGTGTCATGGAGTTCGACAACAGTTCACGCAATGTATCAATATCGTTGGTATAGCGACTCATGAGTTCGCCATGGGTGTGGGAATCAAAGTAACGAATCGGAAGGGATTCCATGTGGGTGAACATATCGACACGGATCTGATACAAGACCTTTGTCGATATATTCAGCATTGTGCGGGAAGAAATATATGTACATACCGCTCCCATAATGTAAACGGAAGCCATCTGGATGAGGGTAAAGATAAATCCCCGCATTAAACTTTCATCATAGTTACACACCATTGGCGACAGATAATCATCGATGATGGTTCTCATAAAAGAAGTCCCGATGACGCCCGCCAATGCGCTGCAAATAATCGCAATGACCACGACGATCAAAGACAACCAGAAATGTCCCATATAGGAAAAAATCCGTTTGATGGTTGCCCCTACATTTTTGGGCTTTTGCATAGGACGGCCGCCTCTGGGTCCTCCAGGTCCTCCAGGTCCGGGCATTACGCAATCGCTCCTTTCTGCTGCTGCTCATATACTTCACGGTAGATTTCGTTGCGTTCCATAAGTTCATCCGGCGTGCCAAAATCGTTGATCTTGCCGTCGTCCAGGACAATTACCTTGTCTGCATCCTGGATGGAGGTAATGCGCTGCGCGATAATAATGGTAGTCGTATCATTGAGGTTTTCGCGGAAAGCAGCGCGGATATGCGCGTCGGTCGCAGTATCGACCGCACTGGTGGAGTCATCCAAGATAATGATCTTTGGCTTTTTCAGCAGTGCGCGTGCAATACATAGTCGTTGCTTCTGACCGCCGGAAACATTGACGCCGCCCTGCCCCAAATCGGTATCCAAGCCGTACGGGAAGGACATGATAAAGTCATACGCATCGGCTGCCTTACAAGCTGCAAGAATTTCCTCGTCTGAAGCGTTTTCATTGCCCCATTTCAGGTTATTACGAATCGTGCCAGAAAACAGTACATTCTTCTGGAGAACCATCGCGACATTGTTACGGAGGGCTTTGAGATCATATTTGCGAACATTCACCCCGCCAACAAGTATCTCGCCGTCCATAATATCATAAAGACGCGGAATCAGCTGGACTAATGTAGATTTTGCACTGCCAGTACCGCCGATAATGCCAATGGTTTCTCCAGACGCAATGGACAGGTTGATATTTTCCAAGGTCAGATTGCTCGGATCTTTCGCATAAGAGAAAGAAACGTTTTTGAATTCGATCGATCCGTCTTTTACTTCAGTGATCGGATCGGTATCCTGATGGATATCCGGTTCTTCGTCTAGGACTTCGCAGATACGGCGCATAGATGCCAGCGAAACGGTAAGCATCATAATAATCATAGACAACATCATAAGACTCGACAACGTCTGAGTTACATAGCTGATAAAGGAGGAAAGTTGGCCGATTTGGAAAGTACCTTCGACGATCATGTTGCCGCCAAACCAGAGGACAGAAAGAATACAGGCATACATACACAACTGCATGACCGGCCCATTTAAGATAACCAGCTTTTCCGCCCGAATCTGGGCTTTGCGAACTGCATCAGCGGATTTTTTGAATTTCTGATTTTCATAATCCTCGCGGACAAATGCCTTTACAACGCGTATGCCGGTTAAATTTTCTTGCACAGAGGTATTCAGCGTATCGTACTTTTCCATCATGATGCCGAAGCGAGGATGTGCATTGACCATGATCAAGCCAAGACATACCGCTAAAATTGGGATTGCGACGATAAAGATGCCGGAAAGCTGAGGGCTGATGTTAATCGCCATAATAGCTCCACCAATCAACATCGCTGGCGCACGGATTCCCATGCGAATCAGCATCTGGAACGCATTCTGGGTATTGGTAACATCGGTTGTCAGACGCGTAACCAGAGAAGCAGTCGAAAATTTATCGACATTGGAGAATGAATAGGTCTGCACCTTTTTGAACAGTTTATTGCGCAGATTTTTGGAAAAGCCCATCGCCGCCCGCGCACCGAGAATACCGCCTCCGGCGCCGCAGCAGAGCGAAAACAGGGTGCACAGGATCATAAGGAGTCCCATTTTCACCGTGTAGCTGATGTCGCCCTGCTGAATACCGTTGTCAATCATGGCGGCCATGATAAACGGCATCAGGATTTCCATAATTGCTTCGCCAAGCATGACAATTGGCGTTGCAATAGCATACTTCTTGTATTCTCCAACACAAGAAGCGAGTTTACGAAACATACAATTCCCTCTTTCCTTATTGAATATATATATAAAAATATGCAATCAGGTTTACCCCTGCATATTTTTGAGCACGATATTTAATAGCCTGCGCAGCTCGACGATTTCTTCCTTCGTCATCCCCTGCACCATCTTTTGGTTTTGGATGTCTAAACGACGATGCATCTCTGTATGAATCGAACGGCTGGCATCGGTTTGGGTAATTTCCTTGTTGCGGCCGTCTGTTTCGCTGACTGTCCGGGATACGAAGCCCTTCGCCTCCAGCCGCTGCAGCAGGCCGGTGATCGTAGGATTGGACAGACGGAGATGCTGTTCTATATCACGCTGGTTTACCTTTTTCCCTTCCGCTTCGCATCGGTCCAAGTAGATCAAAATATGCATTTGAGAAGCGGTGAGATTCAGCTCCTGCAGGCTTTGATTGAAATAATTTTCTGCTCCAAGATGAATAAATTTAAACAGCGCCCCTAACGGTAAGTTTTCCGGCACATCTGCGGGTGGGTTTTTCATTTCGATTTCCTCCTATCCTGATAGCAGGCTATTTAATAGCACGCTATTAATTATACACGCTTGCGTGGGAAATGTCAATAGTCTCTATAAAGTTTTACAGATAAAAATCTATAGTCGTCAATGATTGTTTACACAACTTGCAAAAGTAACAAACTTTA
>CAYWRQ010000047.1:0-18642 GCA_964460915.1 uncultured Oscillospiraceae bacterium | reverse complement strand
CCTTCCGCTCCCAGCAGGTAAACCCCGGCCCCGGACGCAATACCGACCGGCACCGCCATACAGACAACCTTCAGGATCCATTCCACAGCCGGTTTGCGCAGCATCTCAATATGCCGTTTTGCAATCGGGTACCATCCCAGGAGGATGAGATAAAGAATCGCGCTTTCCTTGCTGGGGACGAGAACCAGCGACAGGATCGCCACGGCGCCGTAGCAGACCCCGGCTGTCCGTTCACCGCATTCGATTACGACAAGGGTGGTTAAAAAGCCGCAGATCGCCGGCAGGCCGTAATCCATAATCGGGATGACCGCCGTTAACAGCATCAGCACCAGGGACAGCGCCGCCATAATCCCGCCGAAAGCAATCAGGCGGCTGTTCATTTTTCGCTTGTTTGTCATGATACGCCTTCTATCGCTCAGCAGCAGGGGATTAAGTCTCCGCCCATACATTCGCAGCAGCAGTCGGCACAGATCAGGCTGTTGCAGCAGTCACAGGCGTTTATCTGCCTGCCGCCGCCAAAGTCGCTCTGCCGGTATCCGGTACCGGGAGCGCCGTATCCGCCCCCGCTCTGCCAGGACATCCGGTTGAGTGCGGCGCGGTATTCGGGATTGTTTGGGTTCATCTGGCAGGCCGCGCCAAAATGGTTCCGCGCGTCGTCCAGCCATCCGCGCTGGTAACAGATCGTGCCTTTTAGGAAATGCCACTCGGCGTCCCGTGCGTTTGCCGGAGAGCCGTCCAGCAGCTCCTCCGCCTCGACCAGCCGGTTTTGCTGGATCATCCGGCGGACATCGGAAAACTGGCCGCCATAGCCGTAGCCGCCATATCCGCGATAGCTGCTCTGCTGATACCCCTGGCCATAGCTTTGACCGCTGTACCCCTGGCCGTATGCGGTTTGGCCGTTTGCACCGGAGTAACCGGCTTTCCGGTTTTTCAGTTCCTTTAAAACGGCGTCGTAGGCAGCGTTGACCTCCTGCATTTTTTCGTTGGCAACATCTGCCAGGGGAGAGTCCGCATAGTTATCCGGGTGGTATTTTTTTGCCAGGTCACGGTAAGCCGCTTTAACCTGTTCTTCCGTTGCGTCTCTTGACACGCCAAGCACCTGATAAGGGTCTTTTTCAGGCATAGTATCCTCCATTCGCCCTAAGGGGACTGTTTATATAGTGGGTTGGGATGATCCTGCGGAAGAATCCTCTTCGATTAAACCGGCAGGATCTATTGCTTTTTTATTCCGGCGGGTGAAAACCCGTTCCATCGATTCCTTGAGTCCCAGGTAAAGTATATTGTCCAGAATGTCCTTGAAGCGCTTGAGATCCAGCAGCTCATAGGCCGCCGCCATCTCAGCGCCGGTAATATTCAGCATTTCCCGTCCGTACTGCTGGATTTTCAGCCGCGTTTCCTCCGAAATGGGGGCGGTGACCGAAAACCTTTGGATGAACGGGTTAAACCCATTCTTTTTCAGATCGTCTTCCAAATCGTCCAGCGCGTCGATCAGATAAATCCATCTTCCCAGCAGATATCCAAACCGCGATAAAATCCGCTGCTCCAACGGGTCCTGCGAAAGGGCCTGCATCATTTCGGACAGTGCCTTTGCGCTGGGCTGCGCGGCGGCGTCGATACTGGCGTCCGGAAGCTTTTCCACCTCCGCCTGTTCGGTGCCCATGGCGGCACAAAGCGCCGGGAGGGCAGGATAAAGCTGTCCGGCCTTTTTCCCTGTGCGGGAAATAAACGGCATCGTCAAACGGTAGAGGAGGGATTTGATTCCGCCTGTGTCGGCAATATTGTCGGCAATTTTCGCGTGTACCATCGATACGACACAGCTGCTGACGTAGGGAAGGGTAACCGGTTCATCTTTCAGCCGCTGCCGCTTATGGAACGGATGGGCGATACAGGTAAACGGCTCGTAGCCGGGGAAGTCCTCCTGTAGGGCGAGTCCCAAAAGGGCGGCAAACGTAAAATCGTAATTTAAAGACAGGGTCGAAAGGGCGCCGAACTTTTCCTTTAACGTGTGGCAGATGCTGCAATAAACCGCCCGGTAGGTTTCGTATTCGTAAACCCGCAGCTGTCCGACAGCAGGCCGGATATATCCAAACAAGGCGAGACCCCTTTCGATTTTCTTTTTCTTATTATATCACCCCTGTCGAAACGAGTAAATGTAAGTCTAATAAACATATTGTTACAAATGTGTGACCGTCTGCCTTCGTAGAGGGTTACAGCAGTCGGGTCGGATAAAAGAAAACGGGAGACGCCCACCGATTAGAGCGTCTCCCGTTATGAACCTATGTAAAACGATATCCCGGATCAGTCCGCCAGATGAAGGCCGTCTTCGTACGCGCGCTGCATCAGGCCGCCGTCCATCTCGGAATCGCCGCTTGTGATGATGATCTTATCCCGGAGGACCATATTTTTCCCCTGGAAATCGCGGAGGTACCAGTCGATCCGGTCGATATATTCATTAGGATCGCTTGCTCCCTGTGAAAAGACGCCGATCAGTCGGATGCCCGGCTTCAGCCGCACGTTCCATTCCTTATCGAGCAGGCAGTAGTGCCGGTTCATAAAGCTGATCATCGGCCCGCAGAGACTGCCCGCATAGACCGGCGCGCCCAGGATCAGCGCATCGGCTTCCTGGATCTCGGCCCAATAGGGCTTGAGGTCGTCCGGGATTACACAGTCGCGGCCGCTCTTTTGTTTGCAGGCGAAGCAGGACTGACATCCTTTTAGGTTCATGCCCTGCACAAAATATTCTGAAACGGTGTGCCCGGCGTCCTTTGCGCCGCGGATGATTTCATCGATCAGCTTGTTGGAGCTTCCGTTTTTGCGCGGGCTGCCCTTGACTGCAATGATTTTCATAAACTTGTATCCTTTCTGTATCCGCCGCCTCCAGTGAAGCCGGCTTTTTCATTAGTATAACACTTTTCCCTAGAGAGTACAATCCCGTTCTGTTCAAAACACAAAGAAAACCGCCCTCCCCGAAGGAAGAGCGGTTTTTGTCCATTTACTTCTGTTTACGGTTCGTTTGCCGTATATAGGGGACCGTTTCACCGTCATCAGGTAAGACGTCCACAGTGGTGCTCCATTCGCCCGCACCCTCGGCCTCAGTATAGGTCGTGGTTCCGATCAAATCCGCCCAGGGCAGCTCCAGTTCTTTTGCGCCCTTTATAAACCACTCCTGCTCAGCCGCGTTGGAGGAATAACCGCCCTGCCACAGGCCCTCGGCGTCCCTTATAAACTCGGCGTATCCGTAATTGTCGGCCGTACCGCCGATGATCAGGTAGTGGGTCGAGCCTTCGCTGTCCTCAGAGGAGTAGATATACGGTTCCGTCTCAGACAACAGGTCGGTCAGGTCGATCTTTTCGCCGGTATCGGCGTTGTGCAGGTACAGCCGTCCGTCCTCTTTCACAAAAAGGCTGCTTTCCTTGCTGGTATCGATCTGGACATGGGCGATCGCGCCGTCTTCACCCTGGGTTTCATGGAAAATCATGCCGTTTCCGGACAGGAAGTGAAACAGATTCCCGCCGGTCGCCGCGTAGGCCGTGACAGGCAGTGCGCAGAGGGCCGCCGCCGCAATCGCCGCGACCATGACCTTCCGTTTGGTCCCGAATTTCTTTTTCCCTGTATGCTCGTTCAGCATTTTTTCAATCCGCATCTCACATTCCTCCGACATGGTAATCTGGTCAAAAAGCTCCTTCATTTGCTGTTTCATAGCCTGATTCCTCCAATTCTTTTTTGAGCTGCTGCCTGGCGCGCTGCAATCGGGTGGTGACGGCAGTTTTGCTGATTTTCAGCAGCCCGGCGATTTCCTCTGTCGAGTAACCTTCATAGTAGTAGAGGTAGATCACGACCCGGTATCCGGTTTTTAGCTGCATGACCTGGCGGAACAATTCTCCGTCCTTCGTCTCCCGCAGGGGGAGCACATCCTCCAGCGGCTCAATGTTTCTCCGCCAAAAGGACCGCAGCAGGTTCCGGCTTTCGTTTGCCGTGACCTGCATCAGCCAGGCTTTTTCCGAGCCGGGCTTGATCGAATCCTGATGCAGCAGTTTTAAGAATACCGTTTGACAGATGTCTTCCGCATCCGGTATCGAGCGGGTGTAGTTCAGCGCCAGACGGAAGACACTGTCTTTATACTGCCTAAATATTTCGGTGACGTCCTGTTCCAATTTCGGCGCCTCCTTTCTCCTTTTCTTGAGGCCTCATATATAAGACAATTGAACGGGCTTTTTGGTCACAGCGTCGGAAGAAAAAAATGGGTAAAACGGGGCGGGCGGCTGAATTTTTGTCAATTTTACTAAAAAGAGCATTTGATTTTCAGAATAAGTCGAAAATGGAAACGCTTGACAACTGCAGGCTGGTGTGATAAAATAACCAATGGTTAGCGAAAACTAACTCAATCTGCATTTTGCAGATTTCATTTTTAGGGCTGAGTTAGCATAAACTAACTCTGCGATTATATGAACAGGAAGGTGTCTTATATGAACAAAAAAAGAATGATGGCCGTTTTGATGGCCTGTCTGGCTGCTTCTGTCAGTGTGTCCGCAGTTACCGCCCATGCGGCCGAAGACTATATTTATGGGACAATGAACATTCCGTACGCGGAATTTTACGCGAACGAAGGAGTGGGCACGGAGGTAGACGTGGTGGCGTCCGCGACAACCTCCGGAAAGTGGAAAAATGAAAATCTGGTTGCGGGCACCTATCATGAAGATAACGGGGACGAAACCGGGACGATTCTCGGGGTAACCTATCCGGTGGCGCTGACGGAGGATACGCTTTCCGCGCTGGGGGAAAACGATTACGGCTTCGTTCAGACAGAGGGCACGCCGGATGCCTATAAGATTGTCACAGTCGAAGGGGGCACGGTCAGCTTCTCCGAGGTCCAGGGTGAGACCTCTGCCGTGACAGGCGTTTCCGCTTCGATCACAACCGATACGCCCTGGGGCGACTACCAGGTCACGGTCGATGAGATCCACAACAGCGAAGGGACCTCGGATATGGGACGGATTTACGGGGTCCTGGTCGATACGGAAGAAGGGGACAGATATGCCCTGCGTCATCTGGAGAATATCTGGAGGGATTCCCTGGCGTGGTCGACCGGCATTACGACCTCGGAACCGCACGGCAATACCCTCAGCTATGAGAACTTCGTCGATATGATGGGGCAGACCATCCGCACGATTACCTATATCACTGATACGGGATATCATACGCTGGATACCGATTTGTACCTGCCCGTTAAATTTGAAAATACGGTTTCCGTCTCCGATGCCGCAGCGGCCGATGGAAAGACAAGCTTTGAGATGACCGGTTTCCCGGAGGATTACAGCAAGGCCTACAGCATCGAGGGCCTGGACTGCACCGTTACCGACGGGGAAATCGCGTATACCGGCGCGGCTCCCGGATCGTATACGCTGGTGATTCAGGATCAGTCCGGCGTGTATGCGGAAACGTCTGCGGACTTTGTCCTTTCGACCGACCAGATGCCCGCCGTTTATGCTGACGGCAAGCTCAGCAAAGCTGCGGACGCAGACGATGCGGCCTTTGCCAATTTTATGAAGAATCTCGCGACCGTGTCTGTGAACGGCCAGGAGTACGCCGCGTCCGGCAGGGGAAGCGTCGCGATTATTAGCGAGGACGGTACGATTGATATGGAGGCCGCTTCCCGTGACACGAAAGTATTTGACGGCTCCGGCAGCTATGAGATGACGGTGTCGGCTACCGGGTATACGGAAACCCTGTCCTTCACTCTCGGCGGCGAGGATACCGGGATTGAGGACGCCCCGAATACCGGCGTTCGGTCGGCTGCCTTGCCCGGATTGGCTGTTTCTTCGGCTTTGGCCGCTTGGCTGATTGCGAAAAAGAGAAAAGAAACTCCGGAAGGATAATGCGCGATGCTTTTTTTGATTTCGATTGTGCTCGCCCTGTTGTTTACGGGCCTTTGCCGTAAGCCGCTGAAAAAGGCGCCCTTGCTGTTTTATGCGGCCGCCGTTTTGCTTTCGGCGGTGATGGTATGCTGCGATTTTCGGACGGTTCCGCGCCCTTTGTATGAATACGGGATCTGCCTTTTTACCCGGGGCTCTTTTGCGACGGCGCTTTGGTGCGTCGTCATGTGGACCGGCGCCCTGCCGAACGGATCCAAGCTGATGAAGGCGTGGATGCCGGTTCGGGGGGAATTGTCGATTTTTGCGGCGATCCTGACACTGGGGCATAATATTGGCTTTGGAAGGACCTATTTTGTCCGTCTGTTTACGGATCCCGGCGGGATGCCCGCGGGCCAGGCCGCTGCCGGTATTATGACCATCGTCATGCTTTTGATCATGATCCCTCTTACCGTGCTGTCATTTCCGTTCGTGCGCCGGAAAATGCAGCCGAAGCGCTGGAAACAGATCCAGCGTACCGCTTATCTTTTCTATGCGCTGATCTATCTGCATATCATGACCTTGTTTTTGCCCTTTGCGCAGGCCGGAAAGAGCGGATACTTCCTAAGCATCCTTTTATACAGCTGTGTCTTTCTCGGCTACGCGGTCTGCCGTGTCCGGAAATACCTGGTTTCGCGCAAAAGGGTGCAGAGAAGTCCGGTGCTGAACGCGGTCTGCACAGCAGCCTTTGCCCTTTTGGCCGGTACTGCGGCCTTACAGGCAAGGCCGGTCACGGTCGTTTCAGCCGGGACGGATCCGGCCGTTTCCTCCGCTGCGGAATCCTTCGAACCGGTTTCCGGCGAAACGGTTTCTGCGCCGGAGGACAGCGCACCTCTGGCGGAACCCTCCGCAGCTGTCCCTGTATCCACGCCGGAAGAATCCGCCCAAATATCGGAGCCGGACTCCTCCGAAGCGGGATCCTCTGAGCCGGAAAGCACGGATTCTCAATCGGTTTACGCAGACGGCACCTATACGGCCTCCGCTTTTGGTTACGATGGCGATATCACCGTCACGATTACGGTTGAGCAGGACCGGGTGACCGCTATCGCCGCCGAGACGGACGAAAGCGATCCCTGGTATCTGGAAGAAGCGGAGGCGGGCGTTATCCCGCAGATTCTGGATACACAAACCCCCCAGGTTGACGCAGTGGCAGGCGCGACCTATACTTCGGAGGCCATCATGCAGGCCGTGGAAAAAGCGCTCGAATCCGCAAAAAACTGATTCCTATTTGAAAAACCCGTCTGAAAAGCGTTTCGCTCCCTTTTCAGACGGGTTTTCGCGTTTTGGAATAAATAGCCTTACTCAAAGGGCCTTCACTACGGGAATCCATACCTCGAACTGCGCGTTCGCGGGGTCAGGATTGAGGTAGACCTCGATATCCGGCGCATTGCCGTATTCGTATCCCGAGGTGGGCAGCCATTCGGTTACGATGCGCCGTTCCAGCTCCTGGATGGATTGGTTGGTCCCGGAGCCGGGAAAGACGGCCCAGGTCGCGGTGGGGATCATGCAGTCGGAAAAAGCCGCGTCCGTTTTGGAGCTGGCGACGGCAATCCAGTACCGCCACTGATCCGGTTCATTGCAGGCGCTGATTCCCAAAAGCCCCATGGGCTGGCCGTCCATCATACCGGCCAGCTTTTGCAGGGTCCCGTCCGAAGCGGCTTTCTCCCACATGGAGGGGACGATGGCAAAGTTTTGCTCGATTTCGGTCTGCAGGGGATGGGAGATGCCGACAATACGGAAAGCTTCTTTTTCTTCGATTCGGTAATTCATTTCTGCTGCTCCATTTACTGTAATTGTAAAGGTCAACGGCGGAAAGGATTTTACGGAGACTCCGCCGTTTTTTACCAGAGAAGGCGCAATCCCGTGTACGGCCTGAAACGCCCGGTTAAAAGCGGTGGGCGAGCTGTATCCGTACCTAAGAGCGATGTCAATGACCTTTTCATCCCCGCCTTGCAGATCCACGGCGGCAAGGGACATTCTCCGCAGGCGGATATATTCCGACAAAGGGACGCCTGCCATATACGCAAACATCCTTTGAAAATGATAGGCGGAACAGCAGGCGATTTTCCCCAGCTGTTCATAATCCACCTGCCCGGTCAGGTTTTCCTCGATATAATCGATTGCACGATTGAGTCTGTCGATCCATTCCATTTGGTTCACCTCGTTGATATCAGTATACGATAGAGCGGGCGGGCTGTCCTCTCATTTTCTGCCCGAAAATGAGAGGTACCTTTTCTGTCAGGTCAGCCGGTAATTTTTTTCCCATTTTCCGCGGAAGTAGTGAATGGTCATACAGAGACTGCAAACCAGCCATCCGGCCGGATACCCGAGGCCAACATAGATAATCGAGTGGATAAACCTGGTGCCGATGAAAAGATAGGCCTGGCGGAAAAGAACAAAGCTTAGCAGCATGATCAGCATCGGGCCGGTTGCGTCCCCGGCGCCGCGGAGAGACCCCGCGAAGACTTGGTTGGCGCAGCAGAGGACATAAAACGGGCTGAGGAACCGGATGAAGATGCTCCCGTAATAGAGCACATCCTCGTCCTGGGTAAAGAGCAGCAAAAACTGCCGGGAAAAGATCAGCAGGAAGGCTGTCAGCGCTACCGTAATGACCATAGACAAGCCCAGGGAGACGCGGGTGCCTTTTTTGGCCCGCGCCAGCTTGCCGGCCCCCAGGTTTTGGCCGACAAAGGTTGTGGCCGACAGGGAAAGGCTTTGCATCGGCAGCAGGATAAATTGATCCAGCTTAGAGTAAGAGGTCCAGCCGGCCATGCAGGCGGAACCGAATTCGTTGATATAGGATTGTACAAACACGTTGGAGAATGCGGTGACGGCCATCTGGATACCGGCGGGCAGCCCGACCCGCACGATCTTTTTCAAAATGACCCAGTCCATTTTAAGATCCCTCAGCACCAGCCCGTAGGCGCCGTCACTCTTTGCCAGTACAACCAGGATCAGCCCGGCGGAGACAAACTGGGAGATAATCGTCGCCAGGGCAACGCCCGCGATGCCCATCCGAAACGCGACTACGAAGGTCAGGTCGAGAATAACGTTGAGGACGGAGGAGAGGATCAGGAAGTAGAGCGGCCGGGTTGAATCGCCGACTGCCCGCAGGATGCCGGAGCCCATATTGTACAGCATCAGCCCCAAAACGCCGGAAAAATAGATCCGCAGGTAGGCGGTCGAATTGGCCATAACGTCGTCCGGCGTGGACATAAACCGCAGCATCGCCGGGGTCATGGCAACGCCGATAAAAGTAAACAGGATGCCGAGAAAAAGGGTCATTACCAGCGTTGTGTGGACCGCCTTGTGGAGCAGTTCGTCATTTTTCGCACCGAAATATTGACTGATAATGACGCCGGCGCCGGTGGCAAGGCCGGAAAAAAAGCCGACCAGCATATTGATGACCGGGCCGGTGGAGCCTACGGCAGCCAGCGCCTGAGTGGAAACAAAATTGCCCACTATGATCGAGTCAACTGTATTATATAGCTGCTGGAACAGGTTCCCGATCAGCAGGGGAATGGCAAACGTGACCAACTGTTTCCAGATCACCCCGTCCGTCATGTTCATTGTCTGCTTTTTCGTTTTCAGTAAAGTCAACTTAATACCAGCTTTCCCTATAATCTTCTCTGCTCAGAAAGGTTTGAGGCTCTACGCAGATGCACATTCATTATACTCCAACTTTATTGCTTTTGCAACGAATTTTGACAAGATATTCCATTTCAAGTCTTTTGTCCCGATTAAAAACAATTGCTTCCTTAAAAGAAGTATGCTATAATAGGCACGTAAACATTTGTATTGCCCATTTGACAAGGAGATAAAATAGAATGAAACGATATATGATCTTTTTCTTTGCTGCCTTATGCAGCCTGATGCTGGTTTCCTGTGGGGAAGGGGAGGGTTCTTCCAGCTCGGAACCCTCTGTCCCGGAAGAGTCGTCTTCGGTTTCCGAGCCCTCCGATCCGTCTTCCGCATCTTCCTCAGAGCGGTCTTCCGAAGCCAGTGCATCTTCGGAAGATACGGGCGAACACGAGGTGACGCTCTGCAACGGCCTCGGACAGGCTATTACCGGCCTGCGGATCCGCAGCGGGAGCGGGGAGGAGGATTATTGGAGCTATGAGATCTTGTCGGGCACGGTATGGCAGGACGGGACAGCGGTCTCCCTGACGCTGCGCGATGAAGAATGGGTATTCTCCTCCGCCTGGGAGGTTGAGGTGACCTTAACCGACGGCACAGTGGACACCTATCCCGCCGTTCCGCTTTCCGACGCTTCGATGATCGAGCTGATCCCGGGCGGGTATAACAGCGCGGAGTGAGCCGCAATATTGGGAATAAAACAAATCGCACGGAAAAAGCGCTTTTGACCGTTTGGCCGAAAGCGCTTTTTCGATTACCGCCTGAAAATCATCCTTCGCCAGATATAGTTCCATTTTCCCAGTTCCTGCCGCAGCTGCCGTTCCAATGTTTTGCTGAGAGAACAGAGCGCTCTCAGGTCTTCATCCTGCGGCTGATATTCGGCGAAACGAATACGGGTCATCCGATCTGCCGCATCTAGAAATCCCGGCACTTTCGGAGCTACTCTTTCTGCAAAACGGGAAAGGGTGTCCTCTGGCACGGGGGTAAAACCGAGAAAACGCAGCTGGGTGAAAATCTCTTTCCAGCAGGCGTCCATCCGTTCCGGATAGCTGCGGTACCGGCGCATCAGCCGGTGGTATCTCTGGTCGATATCCCTTTGCTGTATTTTGATCCGCACCCAGAGGATGAGCAGCATCAAAAGGGCTATCCCCAGGCATCCGGCGATTTTTCCCCAGGGGATGGGCTTATGGGTTTGTTCGATCTCCGGGGTGATTTCGGGTATTTCCGGAAGTTCTTCCGGCAAAGAAGGCGTCTGAGGGGACTGTGTTATTTCCGGAATCTGCTCCGGCGCCGGTTCATCTTCCGCCGCCGGTTCGTAGGGGTTCCAGCCGGTCGGGTCAAAAGGCACCCATCCGATACCGGACAGGTATACCTCGCACCAGGCGTGGGCGGTGGCGTTGGTGGCGACATAGGGATAAAAGGAACGCTCGTCCGGGTTTTCCTTGAGGCCGTACCCGGTCAGATACCGTGCCGGAAGGCCCAGCGTGCGCGCCATCACCGTCATGGCGGTCGCGTAATAAACGCAGTACCCCTCTCTCTTTTCAAGAAACTGCTCGACAAAATCCCGGCCCTCTTCCGGCTCACCCGGGGTCAGCGTATAGCTGCAATTTTCCCGCAGCCAGCTTTCCAAGGCCGCTGCCTGCAGATAGGGGCTTTCGATACCCGCTGTGATTTCCTTTGCTGTTTCATAGACCGATTGCGGGAGATCTTCCGGTAAAGCGGTGTAGATTGCGGCGATCTCCTCCCATTTCGGGTCGGAGATACCGGTGAGCGCCGTTTCCAGGGAGAGCATCTTTTCATCAAAACCGTCCGCTTCCCGACAGAAAACCGTCGCCTGTACTTCATACCGTTCGCCCTTCCGGCGGTACGCGGTAAACAGCTCACCCTCGCGGTTAAAATAGATTTCATCGATTGCCTTTTCGGGCAGGATGGAACGGAGCCGTCCCGTCGTGAAATAGCTGGAGGTAGAAAGCCCGGTGGATAAAGTGTCGGAAACATCGATCGTCATCTGGTCAAAAAGCCGCGCCGTATTTTTGCCGCCGAGAGGGAGCTTGGCCCCGAAGGCGTCATTTCGCATACCGCGCCAGAAGATGCTTTGGTAGCGGTACCGGCCGAGGGCGCCGGTGTCATACCAGCTTTGCCCGTCATAGGTATTGTAGACGGCCCCGGCGAGAAGGGAAGGGGTATCCGTCTTGACGAGGAGGACGGTGTCGTTGTTGGGATCGATATCGCCGCCGAGCCGCGTCTCCAGCGGCATGAACCCCGATACGCCGATTGAAAAGCTGCCGTTTGCGGATAGGCTGCCGCTCCCTTCGAGATACAAATCCCCGATATCCTGCACCAACCGGACAAGCCCGTCCGACTGCCACTCCCCGTCCTTGTCGGGGACTATGACGAACGAAAGCAGCGCTGCGGCTGCCGCAAGGATGAGGGCGCACAGCTGCATCAGCGGGGCGGAAACGCTCTCTCCGGCTTCCAGCTGTCCGACAATGTTCCTTCCGCAGATGCGGGCGAGGCCGGTCAGCAGGACAATGCTGAGCAGCACGATAACCGGCATCAGATGTTCGGACTCGCTGATGTACATCCACCAGATCAGAGCTGCCGAACCGGCGGGGATCAGCAAAAAGGTGACCGGATGGAACAGCTTCCGGAAATATAAATATAGGATCCCGGCCGGGAGCAGGACCGTAAGGAACCGGACGATTCCGAGGGCGCCGTTTTGCGAAAACGGGAGCTGGACGGGGCACCCATTTTGCCACCAGACAAAAAAATCCTCCCAATAGGTGCGCAGCGCCGTGTCCTGCCGGGAAAGGTAATAAAGGATAAAAGCGGCCACTCCACCACCGGCGAGTAATGCGGGTGAAATCCACCACCGTCTTGTAACCGCCCACCAAAAGAGCAGCGCAAGCGAAACATACAGAAAGCTTTGAACCAATCCGACCGTCTGGCCGAGGGAGGGCATGAAGGCGGCGCTGAGGGCGGTCCCCAACAGGGCGGCTGAGCACAGATCCTGCAGCTGCGTCCAGTCCGGAAAGGCTGCTCGTTGCTTTTGTTTCATCCGATCGCCTCCAACCTCGCCCGTACGTTTTCACCGGGTGCAATCCAAACAGAGTGAAGTCCTTCTGCCGGGACCGGCTGCCCGCCTGACTGCACCAGCGTAACGCCGGCAAAATGCCCGCCTATTTCTCTCAGCAGCCGGACCAGCTCCCGGTCGGCGTTTCCCGTCAGGACGAACAGGTATTCCTCCTCCCGGGCCGAAAGCCCCGCGACCGCTTCGCAGAGCTTATGGCCGGGATCGGAATCCGTCCCCATTTCGGCCAGCATCCGATGGATCAGGGGAAAGGTGCGCGGCTGTTCCGCTTCGGCCCGGTCCGGATGGCCGGGAACGGGGGAAACGCACCGGACGGAAACGGGATGGCCGGAGGAGACGCCCATCAGCGTCAGATCCGCTGCCGCTTCGGATAAGGTATCGAGTAAGACGCGTCCGTCCTCGCTGTCTCCTCCGGATACGCAGTTGTCCACGAAAATATAGAGGGATTCCCTGCGTGGGAACTCATATTCCCGTGTATAAAGCCGCCCCATCTGTGCGGTCTTGATCCAATGGATGCGTTTGAGAGGATCGCCGGGGGTGAATTCCCTTGCGCCCGCGGGGCTTTCCCCGGTATCGGCGAAGTTCCGGTAATGGGAACCGGCGTTTTTACTGTCCCGGAGCAGTCCGGCTGTCTCCAAAGGCAGCTCTGCCCGCGGAAAGACCGTTATTTTGGGAAGCCGGTAATAGGGGAGGCGGCGCATATCAAAAGAAAATGGGAACAGGCCAAAGAAGTCGGTGATATGGATCCGGGTCATGCCGGCCTCGTACACCCCGCGGTAGGGCAGCGTCATCGGGACTGTAAACGACCTTCTTTCCAAGGGGGAAAGGCTCATCCGTAAGGTTTTCCGGTCAGCGGGGCAGACGGTTTCCATCTCGATCTCCATCATCGAAAGCGGGAACGGCTTTTCGTTGACAATGGATAGGCAGATGGTGCAAAGCTCGCCCTTGTTCGCTTCTTCCGCCGAAAGGGTCTGGGTAAAGCAAAAGGTATATACGGTCCACAGATCGACAATCAGGATGAGCAGGGAGGTAAAAATCTGGGTCAGCAGAAGATAATACCATAGCCGCAGCCCGCTGTATAGCCCGGCCAGCAGAAAGACCGGCATCATCCCGTAGAAAAGGCCCCGTACCAGCCTTTGGCTGCGCCCACCTTTATCGCGGTGTTTTTTCCGTTTCATCGCCGCACCTCCCATATGCACTCTATGTGTATGGCTTTTCGTTTCATTAGGATACGGAGGGGACACGGATTTTGCGCATCAGGTCGCCCAGGATTTCTTCCGGTGTCATCCGTCCCAAGATGGCCTGGCGGCTCAGTACGAGCCGGTGGCAGAGCACCTTTTTGGCCATCGCCTGTACGTCGTCCGGAAGGGTATAGGTCCTTCCCAGCAGCATAGCCCGCGCCATAGACGCCTTCATCAGCGCAATGCTGCCCCGCGGGCTGACGCCAAGGTCGATCAGCGGCGTATTTCGCGTTGCGGCGGCGATCTGGACGATATATTCCATAACCGGCCGGGCGCAGAGGATTTCCTCCAGCTGTGCCCGAAGCGCCAGGATTTCTTCCGCGGACGCGACCGGCTCGATTTCAGGCGCCTTTTTGGAAAACCGGGAAAGGATTTGGAGTTCCTCGTCCGCCTTCGGATAACCCAGGCTGATCCGCATGAAAAAGCGGTCCAGCTGCGCTTCGGGGAGCGGGAAGGTGCCGGTTTGCTCGATGGGGTTTTCGGTCGCGAGGACAATAAAGGGCTGGGGGACCGGGTAGCTGGTCCCGTCAATCGTTACCCGTCCTTCCTGCATAACCTCCAGAAGGGAGGATTGGGTTTTGGGACTGGTGCGGTTCAGCTCGTCCGCCAATACAATCTGCGCCATGATCCCGCCGAACGCGGTTTCCTTTTCGCCGGTTTTCATGTTGTAAAGGGTATAACCGGTGACGTCCGAGGGGAGGAGGTCGGGGGTAAATTGGATGCGCTTAAACGAACAGTCGAGGGATCTTGCGAGAGCCTGTACCAGTGTCGTTTTGCCCAGGCCCGGCACATCCTCAATCAGGATATGCCCGCCGCAGAGGAGGGCAATCAGGATCATATCGACCGCTTCTTCTTTGCCGACGATGATCTTTGCAATGTTTTCCCGGATCCGTTCCGGGAGGGAGGAGTTGATCTGCATTTGTAAATCCCTTTCTATATTTGGTTGACCCCATTATAATACAAATCGGGCCGGAATGGAAGTACCGCTTTGTTTGCGGGTATGTACCGAAAGGTTATCACCCTATAAAAATATCTGCCGCTGCGAAAACGGCAGATATTGGATATGGTTATGATATTATTCCTCAAACAGCTTAACCGCGTTTTGCAGCTCCTCGATAATGCCGATATGCTGCGGGCAGACCGATTCGCACTGGCCGCAGGCGATACATTCGGACGCCTTCCCGCCGCTTCTGGTGGCAAAATGATAGTTTCCTTTGGCTCCGGCAAGGCTGTTGTAGGTCTTGTAGGTATTCATTGCGGCAAAGGTCTGCGGGATCTGGACCCCCATCGGACATCCCTTCATGCAGTACTGGCAGTTGGTGCAGGGGATTGTCGGGATGGCCGCAAGCGCTTCTTTGGCCTTGACAATGACAGCCTGCTGCTCACCTGTCAGCTTTGTAAAGCCTTTCATGACCGAAAGGTTATCCTTCATCTGGTCGAGGGTAGACATACCGGACAGCACCGTAATCAGCCCGTCCAGCGAAGCCGCATACCGCAGCGCCCAAGACGCGATCGAAGCGTTCGGGTCAGCCGCTTTGAAGATGCTGGAAACGCTTTCGGGAAGGTTTGCAAGGCTCCCGCCCTTGACCGGCTCCATAATGACGACCGGTTTCCCATGCTTCCGGGCGGTTTCATAGCAGAGCCTGGATTGAATCGAAGGGCTGTCCCAGTCGGCGTAGTTGATCTGCAGCTGGACGAACTCCATCTCCGGATGGGCCGTCAGCACCTTATCCAGCGCCTCGGCGGAGTCATGCATTGAGAAGCCGATGTGCTTGATCAGGCCCTTGGCCTTCTGTTCCTGCACAAAATCCCAAATCCCGTATTCATCGAACTTCTCGGTGCGGTCATTGCCAAGATTGTGCAGCAGATAAAAATCGAAGTACCCGGCTCCGGTGCGCCGCAGGGAGGTAAAGAACATCTCTTTGGCTTCGTCGGCGTTTTTGGCGCCGGCCCATGCGGGCAGCTTGGTGGCGAGGGTAAACGAGTCGCGGGGATAGCGGTCGACCAGCGCTTCTTTAATGGCCATCTCCGATTTTCCGCCCAGATACCCGTAGGCGGTGTCAAAATAGGTAAAGCCGGCCTGCATAAAGAGGTCTACCATTTCTTTTGTCTGCTCGATGTCGACCTCTTCGCCCAGCATCGGCAAACGCATCAAGCCAAAACCCAGCTTTGGCGTATTTTCTCCCAGTGCCATAAAAAATCTTCCTTTCTGTCTGTAAAAATTGGTTGTCGGACGGTATAGAGACTGCTTTGCGGGCATAAGGGCTTTATTCGTCCTCCCGGACAACGAAATAATATTCATCCTCCAGAGGGACGCTGTAGGCCCGAAGGCCTGTGATATCGATGTACCGGCTTTCCTGAAGCAGCTGCAGCAGGAGATCGATCTTTTCCTGCGCTCCCTGCAGCTCCATCTCGACCGAGCCGTCGAGACGGTTGCACACCCATCCGGTCAGTCCATATCTTTCGGCCGCGTATTTTGTCCGGTACCGCAGCCCAACCCCTTGTACCGCCCCGGTCAGCAGCAGATGTTTCCGAATCATCTACTTCTCCTCCTTACCTCTTATCATACCCCATGGAGTAGGCTCTAAGTCAAGGGTTTTATCGAGGAAAACTTGTGAATATTTAGAAAATTGTGTAAAACAGCCGGAAGATTTGTAAATATTGGCCAGGGCGTTTTGCCGCCGCGTTTTTTGGGGGCGTCAGAAAAGGGATACCGTCGTTTCAAACGGTATCCCTGTCCGGCAGACGGATTCTTTTGAAGGTTTCATTGCCTGTCCCGGTTTTGGTGAATCAGATCGCAAATTGAACGCAGACCGGGTAATGGTCTGACAGATAGGTGCCGTCCTTGCAGTCTGTCCAAAGGACCGTCGCGGTATGGGCCGAAATAAACGGCTCCGTTGCAAAGAGGTAATCGATTTTGATGTAGTCCTCCTGGTTGCCGTACCCGTGGAAGGTGTGGCCGGTGTCGGGGGTGAGATCGCGCAGGCCGAGGGTTGTGTCGGTGTAGATCGGCTGCATTTCCGGCATATCGGGAGAAGCGTTGAAATCGCCCATCAGCAGCATGGGCAGCGGCTGATTCTCCTGATCCCGGCGCATAACGCTGAGCAGCTGCTTCAGTCCGGCCTCCCGCGCTTCGCCGCAGAGATGGTCGAGATGGGTGTCGTATACCCGGACGGTTTTTCCGCTTTCCGGCAAATATACGGTCGCGACGGTACAGGTACGCGGGCACATACTCTGAATCTCAAAGCGGGAGCCGGGGATAGACGGCGTCGGGGAGAGCCAGAAGCAGTGGAATTCTAATATTTCCAGATTGTTGCGTACGGCGATCATCGGCCGTTCTCCGCCATAGTCAGTGTCCCGGCCGTGGCCGACGAAGGTGTATTCGGTCAGGTTTTCCCGCAGATAGGCCAGCATATGGGGGAGCAGCTCCTGGAACCCAATGATTTCCGGGCGCTCTGCTCGGATTTTTTGGACGACTTGTTCCCGACGATAGCTCCATGCATTGATGCCATCCCCTTTAGGAAAACGCAGCTTGGCCTGCGGCAGCGCTTTGTCCAAGGCACCCTCCGGCATCGAAGCGATCATTTCGCGGAACTCGTCCTCGCTTTTGGGTTGGATATCACAGCGGATATTAAAAGATACAACTTTCATATATTGATGCTCCTTAAGCAAAAAATTCTATACTCAAAAGTATACTGTCCTGTCATGAATTTTACAAGGGCAAATTTTATTTTTCTTTTTCTGGAAAAGGCGGGATTTTTGAGATATACGGATTATGATATAGCGTGATCAAATCATTTTCCGGCAGAACGAGCGGTGATTGAATTAGGTGTACAATTTTTTCAGAAATTTTTTTACAAAAAATGATGGGCTCGGCCACAAAATAGATATTGCCAAACCGTTTCGATTATGCTATACTAAAACTACAGCATAATCGATTGGAAATTAGGTTAGATTCCTATTTGTAATCGGTTACATAAGAAAGGATGGTTATTCTCATGGCTAAAATTAAAGTAGGTTTTATCGGCTGCGGCGGTATCGCGAATTCCAAGCATTTCCCCGGTATGGCTCAGCAGGAAAACATTGAGATGGTTGCATTCTGCGACCTGATCCCTGAGAGAGCTGAAAAGGCTGCAAAGGAATACGGCACTCCCGACGCGAAGGTTTATACGGATTATCATGAGCTGCTGGCAGATCCTGAGATCTACGCAGTCCATGTCCTGACCCCGAACGTTGCGCACTGCCAGATCACCTGCGACGCTCTGTACGCCGGCAAACACGTCCTCTGCGAGAAGCCCATGGCTGCTACCAAGGAAGACGCGAAGAAGATGCTGGAAGCAAGAGACGCGACCGGCAAGATGCTGACCATCGGTTATCAGTACCGTCACTTCCCCGTCAACGCGACCGCGAAAAAGGTTATCGACGACGGTTGGCTGGGCGATATCTACTACGGCGAAGCGACCCTGCTCCGTCGCCGCGGCGTTCCGACCTGGGGCGTATTCATTGACAAAGAAAAACAGGGCGGCGGTCCTTTGATCGATATCGGCACCCATGCCCTTGACCTGACCCTGTGGATGATGAACAACTATGACGTTGATTACGTTGTCGGTACTTCCTTTGAGAAGCTGGGCCGCCTGCTCGATGCTGAGCATCAGGGCCAGAACAACTACCGCGGTGAGCCCGACGTTTGGAACAACGAGTCCTACGACGTTGAAGACCTCGCTGTCGGCATGATCAAGATGAAGAACGGCGCTGTCATCAACCT
>CAYWRQ010000046.1:0-18899 GCA_964460915.1 uncultured Oscillospiraceae bacterium | reverse complement strand
GGATAATATCTACTTATCAAGGTTCATCCGACCGGTGGATCTTGGTCGGCAGGCCCATAATTCCGAGAGCCTATTTTTCTTTCCGGACAGCGTTTGACCTGTCCCAGATATACTTCTCCTTTTATGATAAGGGAGTTGCACAAAAAAAGCAAGTTCAAAAAATGAAAATCAGCGATATTTTCATATTCTGTAACAATTTTTGCGGGGATAGTTTTGGTAGGTTGCCGGGTTGTCAAAGTAGGGGAAATTTGCTATAATAATAAGGTCAATTGAATTTAAATAATGGATTCTGACGAAGGTCTTCTATAGATGTTTGGTTTCCATAGGAAAGGACGATTTTTATGATACTACGCTCCAGCGGCGTTTTGCTGCATATCTCCTCTCTGCCGGGTGATTACGGCATCGGTTCTTTTGGGAAAGAGGCGGTTTTATTTGCGCAGCTTTTGCATGATACCGGCTTTACCTACTGGCAGACCCTGCCCTTTACGACGGTTGACCAGTATAATTCCCCCTATACCAGCCTGTCGGCCTTTGCTGGCAATATGATGTTTATCGACCTGCCGACCCTCTATGAAAAAGGCCTGCTCACAAAGGAAGAACTGGAAGAGAACCGATATCCGACCCCTTACCAGGCCGACTTTACCTGGCTGCGCAAAACCCGCGACGGTGTTCTCCGCAAGGCTTTTTCCCGCATGGATGAAGCAGAGAAGGAGCGTGTACTCGCCTTTGTCAAGGAAAACGAGTCCTGGCTGCCGGACTATGCCCTGTATGTATCCATTCGGGCGAAAAATGCAGAGAAGTGCTGGATTGACTGGGAGGACGAGGGCCTGAAGATGCACGAGCCGAAGGCGGTTGCAAAGGCCCAGAAGGAACTGGCGGATGAGATTCTCTATCAGGAATTTGTCCAGTATCAGTTTTCTTCCCAGTGGAAAGCGGTCAAAAAGGAAATCAACGACCTTGGCATCAAGGTGATCGGCGATATGCCGTTTTATGTCGCGCAGGACAGCTCCGATGTCTGGGGCAGCCGGGAGATGTTTGATTTAGAGCCTTCCGGAAAAGCCCATCGGGTCGCCGGATGCCCGCCCGACTACTTTTCAGCGGACGGTCAGCTCTGGGGCCAGCCGATTTACAACTGGGAATATATGAAGAAGACAGGCTTTCGCTGGTGGCTGAAGCGGCTGGCGGCATCCCTGAAAACCTACGATATGGTACGGATCGACCATTTCCGCGCTTTCTCCTCCTATTGGTCGATACCCGGCGACGCGGAGACCGCCAAGGAAGGCAAGTGGGTCAAAGGCGCCGGCATGGACTTCTTTAAGGAGGTCAAAAAGACCTTTGGCGAAAATGCGCCGATCATTGCCGAAGACCTTGGCGCGATCGACGACGATGTTGTCAAGCTGATTGCGGACACCGGCCTGCCGGGGATGCGAGTTATGCAGTTTGCGTTTATCGACAACTATGATAACCTCCATCTGCCCCATAATATCCCGAAAAATGCGCTTGCCTATACCGGCACCCACGATAACGACACTCTGCTCGGCTGGCTGTACAGCACCTCTCCCGAAAACCGTGCGCGGGCGCTGCGTTACTGCGGCTTTGACGGAAAGGATTGGGGAGAGGGCGGCCATCGGGCGCCTGCTGTACGCGCGATGATCCGTGCCCTTTGGGCATCGCCGGCGATGCTGTCGATTGTCCCGATCCAGGATCTCTGCGGCTTCGGGACCGACTGCAAGATGAACCAGCCAGGTATCCCCGCCGGCAACTGGGCTTTCCGGGTGACGAAAGACGCCCTTGCCCAGCTGGACCGTGACTGGCTTTTGGCCCTGAACCGTACCTTCTACCGCAGCAGCCGGTAACGGTTGATTGTTCAGCTTTCTGCTCCTCATATCCAAACAAACAGGCGGTTGTCATTTTTGGCAGCCGCCTTTTGAATAGGGAAAAACGGATTCTTTACGATTTGCAAATTGATTTTTCCGATGTAGTTTGCTACAATAGAGAAGAATAATATGAACGGGCGGAAATAGATATGCAGACGATTTTGATTATTGATGACGACACCTATATCAGCAATATGCTGTATGATTTGCTGACGCGGGAAGGGTACCGGGTTTTGCGGGCCTATTCCGGCACGGAGGCGTTGCTGCTGTTGGATAAGGACAGGGCTGATTTGGCGCTATTAGATCTGATGCTGCCGGGACTGAGCGGGGAGGAGCTGCTCCCGAAGCTTTCCGGTATCCCGGTCATTGTGGTCAGCGCCAAGGTCGATGTCCCGGGGAAGGTAAACCTTCTTCTTTCCGGTGCGGTGGATTATATTACGAAGCCCTTTGATACGCGGGAGCTGCTGGCGAGAATTGCGGTTCAGCTTCGCAGGCACTCCGGACCGGCCGCAGGGACAGTCTTGAGCTTTATGGATTTGGAACTGGACACCGGTTCCCACGGCGTCACCGTAATCGGGCAGCCGGTCAAGCTGACCAAAACCGAATATGCGATTTTAAAATGCCTGCTGCAAAACCCGTCCCAGGTTGTGACCAAATCCCATCTGCTCGATCTGATCAGCGTCGATACGCCGGACTGTGTGGAAAGCTCCCTAAAGGTGCATATCAGCAACCTGCGCCGGAAGCTGCGGGAGGTAAACGGGCGGGACTACATTGAGGCGGTTTGGGGCATCGGCTTCAAAATGCGGGAAAACGAATCTTAACCCATTCTTTACCGTTTCCTTAACCACTTTCTTTACGATGGCGTGCTACAATAAGGACAGCCTCCAAAGGAGGTGCTGCCCTATGGCAGTCGTTTATGCAGTAAAGAAGCAAAAGAAAGGAATGGAAGCGAGATGGAATACGTTTTAACGACCGAGGGCCTGACAAAGCGGTACCGGAATTTTACGGCGCTGAGCGGGCTGAATATGCATATCCCCAAAGGGGCGATTTACGGCTTCGTCGGGAAAAACGGCGCCGGCAAAACGACGCTGATCCGGCTGATCTGCGGCCTGCAGGAGCCGACCGCCGGGGAGTACACCCTGTATGGACAGAAGAATAGCGGGCATGGGATTGTAAAATCCCGCCGCAGGATGGGGGCCGTGGTCGAGACCTCGTCGATCTACCTGGACATGACCGCTGAGGAGAACCTAAAGGAGCAGTACCGGGTTTTGGGGATGCCGTCCTTTGAAGGGATCCCGCAGCTGCTTTCACTGGTCGGGCTGGAAAACACCGGAAAGAAAAAGGCGAAGAACTTTTCCCTTGGGATGCGCCAGCGGCTGGGGATTGCGGTCGCGCTGGCGGGCGACCCGGATTTTTTGGTACTGGACGAGCCGGTCAACGGGCTGGACCCGCAGGGGATTATTGAGATACGGGAGCTGATTTTGCGGCTGAACCGAGAGCGGCAGATTACCGTCCTGATTTCCAGCCATATCCTGGATGAGCTTTCCCGGCTGGCGACCCATTACGGCTTTATCGATGGGGGGCATATGGTGAAGGAAATCAGCGCTGAGGAGCTGGAAGCGGCCTGCCGGAAGTCGATCCGGCTGGAGGTCACGGACGTAATGGTCCTGGCGCGGGTGCTGGATGGCATAGGGCTGGAGTACAATATTTTCTCCGATTCGCTGGCCTATGTCTACGGCAAGGTCAACGTCTCCCGGCTCGCGCTGACGCTGGCGAAGGAAAACTGCGAGATCCTTTCGGTGCAGGAGCGGGAGGAAAGCCTGGAAAGCTACTATATGAGCCTGCTGGGAGGTGGCGAAAATGCATAAACTCCTTTCTGCGAATTTTGCCCGGCTCGGGAAAGATAAAGCGTTTTGGCTTATCGCCCTGGTTGTTTTGGTTTCCGCTGTCGTTATTTCGCTGAATTGCAGCCGTACAGCAAATAGTATGATTGCCTCCGGATATATCGTGACGATTGATAAATACTTTTATTCACAGGCTCCGTTTATGGGCATTTTCAATGCCGCATTTATCAGTCTCTTTCTCGGTACAGAGTACGCCGATGGTACAATCCGCAATAAACTGATGGTCGGCCATAACCGGCGGGATGTGTATTTAGCCAATTATATTGTATCGTTCGGGGCGGGCGTAGTTTTCCTCATATTGGGATGGCTGGGCTCTTTACCGGGATTGTTCCTTGTCGGGCCGCTTGATATGGGAGTAGGCGGTTTTATCCTTTATGCAGTTATCGCATTGGGGTTCATGGCTTCGTTTACGGCTATCTTTACCTGTATCAGTGCGCTCTCCACGAATCGGGCGGTTACGGTCGTATTGAATCTGTTTGTCTGGCTGATGCTCCTGCTTGCCGCCAGCGCTTGTTATGACCGGCTGTGTGAGCCGGAGCTGCAAAGCGGTGTGATGTTTACGGCAAACGGTCTTGAAGTGCAGGATCCAACCCCGAATCCGCTTTATCTCAGCGGTGCGGCGCGTGTGGTCGTTGAATGTCTGTTAGACCTTCTCCCGACCGGGCAGGCGATGTTGATGGCGGATGCGGTGATCGAAAACCCAGTGCGGGAGATTATTTTTGCTTTGCTGATCGCGGTTGTGGTGACGGTTGCCGGTATTTCCGCTTTCCATAAGAAAGATCTGAAGTAGAGATATCTGATTTTAACCATCGGCATTGTGCTGTTTAAGAAAAAAGGAATCCAATAAGAGGTAGCTATGGAACATCTGCTGTGGGGCGCGATTATCCTTCTTGTCCTTGTGGTACTGGGCCTTTTGATCAAGGTGAGGCTGATGCACAGGAGTGCGGGGGAGATTGGGCAGGGACTTGCGGAAAAGCTGAAAGAGGATACGAATACCTTGATTTCCATCTCCAGCCGGGACCGGTATATGCGGAAGCTGGCGGCGGAGATCAATGTTCAGCTCCGCCTGCTCCGGGAGGAGCGCCGCCGTTTTCAGTCGGGGGATTTGGAGCTGAAAGAGGCGGTGACGAACATTTCCCACGACCTTCGTACCCCGCTGACAGCGATCTGCGGCTATCTTGACCTGCTGGACCGGGAGGAAAAGTCGGAAACAGCGGAGCAGTATCTGGAGATGATCAAAAACCGGACGGAACTCTTGCGGCAGCTGACAGAAGAACTTTTCCGGTATTCGGTTATCACCGGGACAGCGGATCATGCGGTTTATGAGCCGGTGTCGCTCAACAGCGCCCTGGAGGAAAGCGTTTCCGCCTATTATGCCGCCCTGAAGAAAGCGGGGATTGTCCCGGAGATATCGATGCCGGAGGAAAATATCTGCCGGATGCTGGACCGGAATCTGCTCAGCCGTATTTTCAGCAATATCCTGAGCAATGCAATCAAATACAGCGACGGCGACCTTTCGATTATCCTCGTGGACGATGGTACCATCCAGTTTGTAAACCAGGCGGGGAGTTTAAACGCAGTTACCGCCGGGAAGCTGTTTGACCGGTTTTTCACCGTTGAGACCAGCAGGCAGTCAACCGGCCTTGGCCTTTCGATTGCAAAGCTTTTAACGGAGCAGATGGGCGGGAGGATTTCGTCGGCGTACACCGATGGACGGCTGGTGATTACCCTTGTATTCTAATCGGGAGGAAAAAAGCGATACGGTTCTTGCGAAAAGAGCTGTATCGCTTTGACTTTTGCGGTCTAAGCCTACTCGGTAGGTAGTGCTTTCTGGATGTGGTAAATATAGCTTACATACAGAAGAAGTGTTCGACTAATCATAGTGACTGCATTTTTTCGTGATATAAGTTTTCCGGCCGCCCTTTTCCAAAAGGGTGGCGGATTCCAAAGGCAGAACCTCGATGTCCTTCGGACATCTGGCCGGCCAAAGTCTTTCGGTTCCCACAGGGAATTTGCCGCCAAGCCGTATGGCGGCAAAAGAAAAATCTTTCGAAAAGTCCGCAGGACTTTGGAGCAAATGGTCGGAATCCCCTATGCGCAGCGCGTTCCGCACAGGGTGAATTTTCCGGACAGTCCGGTGGACTGTCTGGAAAAGAGGGGCATGCCCTGCAAGTGAGGGCTGCCCCTAAGAAACTACCGTTTATTCACCATCTTGAATTTTAGGAGAATAACCAGAACGATAATCAGTCGAAAACGCCCTCTGTAAGTATATGTTTTACTTTCAGAGAGCGTTTTCACCATATTTCATTTTTGCTCATCCGGGTATATACAGCCTTCCCCGCGGTTCGTCCGATCTACATTGGAAATTGTGCTGTCGTAGACCAGCCCGTCTTTTGTCACCATTTCAACAGAAACGATCGCCGGATCCGGGATTTCCGCCGAGACAGTATAGTACTCAAATACCGCGTTTTCGATGTTTTCCCGGTAAAGCTCCTTTGAGAGCACGCCAAGATCCTGCGCTGCTCCAGCCTGCACACGATACGAAGCGTTTGCAAACTCTTCCGGTATCTCCTGCCCAGCATACTCCATGGCCACCTGATGAGAACCATCGGCGGTTCTGATTTGCAGGGTAACGCTTTCAATATTCCCTTGCGTTTGGACCGCGCTCAGTTTATTGGCAGGGGAGTAGCCGATCAGGATTTTGGTTTCCCGTTTGCCGAATTTCGGCGGGATGACGGCGTGGCTCTCATTTAGTTCAAATGCCAAATTGGTGTCGGCGCTTTTCAGCAGCTGCCTTCTCTCGCGACCATCCGGCGAAACGATCGTAACGATCGGGCGCAGTTCATAGGGGAATGTCTCCGCCAGCCGAATCAAAGCGTGGCAGCTGTCCTCCGTCTTTTCTGCCGCCACAGTCTCTTCTCCCAGCGTAAAGAAAAGCTGCTCGTCCTCTGCGATCTCTTTCGGGACAACCGTGATATCGACCGCATACCCTCCGTCCTCAATCGTAAACAGAACCGACTGTTCTTCCAGCAGGTTTGCCACATCCGCTTCTTGCTGGAGGGAATGGACATTCAGATCAAAATTACGCTTATAATATTCCACCGTGTCCTGATGCGCAATTTTCTCACTGGAAAGCTCGCCCGACAGTGTCTTGCAGCGCCCCGTGAGTCATAAATTGATTCCCACACTGATTCCCAACAGGACAATCAGCAGAAGAGAAAGCCATTTTTGAACCTTGCCCTTCATTTTGGTCCTCCTTTCGCCGATAGGACTTTTTACTCCTCCCAGTCCGGATACAGCGATCCTCCGCCGCCTCCGGCGGACAATGTGCCCAGATAGATTTTGTATGTAAGTCCGCCCGCCGCGGTAAATTCGCAGACAAACTGGGCATCTCCATACGACTGCGGCAGCCCGTCCAAATCCGCCGCAAAATAAGAGTAATACATATCGGATATGGCAGTCGCCTCCGTACCGGACAGATCGGATGCCGGTGCGGACGTATATCCTGCCGTCTCCGGGATTCGGTCCCCGTCAGGCGTCATCGGGACAGAAAAATCCCGTGTAGAGGAATCCTCCGTATGAATCCATATTTTTTCGATATCCCGCGGGATAGACAGGACACATTCCCCGCTGGTTTGTAAGCCGACGTGGATCGTTGTCTGCCCGTTGTTCTGGCTGATATCAAAAGCATAGTATAGTTTACAATAATCGGCCGGGGAAACATTGTCTAAGGTTTCCTGCTTCTGCGTCCCATCGGGGGAGAGGATGGTAATACAGGGTGCAAAATTATTGTATTCCGTCAGGGTGAGTGCCGCCGTATAGGCTGTCCCGTCGGGAACAGCTTCTTCTTTTAATTCTCCGATTGAAACATAGATCGTATCCTCCGGGCCGATCTCTTTTGGAATGACCGAAACAGTGGCGGTCAGCTGCTTGTTTTCATCGATAGAGACGGTTGTTTCGCTGCTGGAAAGCAGGCTGTTTCCAGCGGAAATGCCGGAAGACAGGTTACCTAACTGGTTGTTGATTTCATTAAACCGGTATTCATTTTGAATTTGTGCGTACTCCAGATTTTTGACCTGGCCGCTTAGGGTTTCGATTTTGCCCAGCTGTGCAATGTTAAGCCCCACGCTTAACACCAAAAGTATGCCGCAGCCGATGGCAAAAGCCTTTCGTTTTCCATACATATTATTTCCCATTTCTTCCGTGAAGGATTGCTGCTGATTGAAAAAGGGCTGCCGGATGATCGTATTGTATCCGGCAGCCCTTGCAGTTTATTTTCCAAACCGAATGACGTTCCAGGAGTAAGGATGCAGCGTCGAAATCGCTTTATCGCCCTCTACAGCGGTGTGGCCGTCTGTATGCGGCACCACATGATCGGGATGATCCGCGGTATTTACCGCTTTGAGGTCATACCCCTGCATCGTGATATGCTCTTTGAGCAGCAGGCCGCTCCAACCACCGAGAGCCGTTTCCAGTTCCAGCTCGGTATCCGCCTTGTTGACTGCAAAGACCGTCAGCTCGCCCTTTTCTTCATTCCAAACCGCTGCCGTTTCCAGGCAGGGGACTTCTCTGCCGGAGGAGGTCGTGTAGCAGGGAGAGTCGACCCTTGTTTCGAGGGAGACGCCCCGGCCAAAGTGGCTGGCGTGCATAAAGGGGTAGAAGATGGTCTGTGCCCAGGCGCGTCCGCCGTTTTCGGTCATGATCGGCGCGATTACGTTGACCAGCTGTGCCAGGCAGGCCATTTTGACCCGGTCGGCATTGCGCAGCAGCGTCATCAGCATACACCCGACCAGCAGCGCGTCCTCAAAGTTATAGATGTCCTCCAGCTGGGGAGGGGCGACCGTCCAAGGCTCGATCTTTTCGTCCGCGTCCTTGGAGTGGTACCAGACGTTCCATTCATCAAAGGAAAGATTGACCGTCTTGTTCGAGTGCTTCTTTGCCTTTACGCTGTCGCAGATCGCGGCGACCGATTTGATAAAGGTTTCAAAGTCGAGACTCTTTGCCAAAAATTCCCCGATATCGTTTGCGACATTGTCATAATAGGTGTGCAGCGAAATATAATCTACATATTCATAGCAGTGATCGAGGACCGTCCGCTCCCAATCGCCGAAGGTCGGCATCGTCAGCCCGGAGCTGCCGCAGGCGACCAGCTCGACCGAGGGGTCGATGGTCTTCATCAGTTTAGCCGTTTCACAGGCTGCCCGGCCGTACTCCTCCGCTGTTTTCGCACAGATCTGCCACGGGCCGTCCATCTCGTTGCCCAGGCACCAGGTCTTGATGCCGAAAGGCTCCTCATAGCCGTTTTTCCGCCGCAGGTCGCTGTAATAGGTGCCGCCGGGGAAGTTGCAGTATTCCAGCAGATGCCGCGCCTCGTCCGGGCCGCGGGTGCCGAGGTTGACCGCCATCATGACCTGGGAGTTTGCCTTTTTGGCCCAGGACTGGAAGTCGTCGATCCCGACTTCGTTGGTCTCAATCGTCTTCCAGGCCAGCTCCAGCCGCCGGGGACGTTTTTCCCTCGGGCCAGTGCCGTCTTCCCAGTTGTAGCCGGAGACAAAGTTGCCGCCCGGATACCGGACAATCGGCACATCCAGTTCTTTTACCAGGTCTATGACATCCTTTCGGAACCCTTCGGCATCTGCCGTGGGATGGCCCGGCTCGTAGATGCCGCCGTAAACCGCTCTGCCCAGATGCTCGATAAACGAACCGAAGATGCGCTTGTCGACCGGGGCGATGGTGTTATCCTTATGTAAACGTAGGGTAGCTTTCATAGTGGATAGTCTCCTTTCAAGGTAGGGCCTATTATTTTACAATTTCTCCGTTGATCAGGACGCAGTCCGGCGCGACCGCAATATCAAAGCAGCTGCCGGGCATAATAACCAGGTCCGCGTCCTTGCCGACTTCGATGCTGCCAACCCGGTCTTCGATACCGATATGCTTGGCAGGATTAATCGTGATCGCCTTCAGCGCATCGAATTCATCCATGCCGGACTTGATAGCCAGCTCGGCGCAAAGGGGCAGATACTGCTGCGGGATCACCGGCGCGTCGGTGATAATCGAAACCTGCCCGCCTGCTTTGGCGAGGATGCCGGGGGTTGCGAAGGTCTTGTTGCGCAGCTCAAATTTGGTAGCGTGGGTGAGGGAAGGGCCGACCGCCATCGGGTAATTTTCTTCGATCAGCTCGTCGACAATCAGATGGCCCTCGGTGACGTGCTCAAGGGTCAGCTTGAGGCCGAACTCCTTGGCGACCCGGATTGCGCTGAAGATATCGTCGGCGCGGTGGGCATGAGCCTTGAGGGGGATTTCCTTGTGGATAACCGGCAGCATTGCTTCCAGCTTCATGTCAAATTTCGGCATCTTGCTGAGGTCGTCTCCGGCCGCCTGTTTTTTCTGGTCATATTCGATTGTCTGGAGGATCGTCTGGCGCAGCTTCGCGACAACGGACATACGGGAGAAGTTGTCGACCGTTTTGTAGCATCTCTTGGGGTTTTCGCCGAAAGCGCATTTCATCGCGACCCGGGGATTTACAACCATCTTGTCAACCCGTTTGCCGACCGTCTTAACGGCCATAAAGGTGCCGCCGAGGACGTTGGAGGAACCGGGGCCGGTGCAGACGGTCGTAACGCCGGCCATCGCCGCTTCATGGATCGTCGGGTCGAGGGGATAAAAGCCGTCGATTGCGCGCATATGGGGCGTGATGCTGTCGGTGAGCTCGTTGTAGTCCTGGCCTTCAAAGCCGATGCCGCTGTTGTCCAGGCCCAGGTGTGAATGGGCTTCGACAAAACCGGGATAGACGTGCTTGCCGGCAGTGTCGATTACCTCCGCGTCCCCTGCATCCAAACCGGTTCCAACAGCCGCGATCTTCCCGTCCTGAATCAGGATATCGGCCGTATACGGCTCTTTGTGGATTGCGTCAAAAATAAGCCCGTTTTTAATTACTTTGTTCATGATATAACGTTCCTTTCTATTTATGGATTTACTACAGAATAGCTGAAAAATTCGCACTTTAACCGGATGCCTTCATCTGTTTCCTCCGGTAAAAGCGCCCTGGCGACCCGGTTTTCGATCCCGTCGTCGGATACCAAAATCGCGTAATCGCCGTCAAGCTTGCGGACCGTGTAATAAACAGTTTCCAAATCCTTTCTCCTTCCTGTCCGATATTTTGACGAAAATATGAAAATTTGTCACTTTTATTATATCACTTTAATCAGTCCCGTCAATCCTTTTCCCGAAAAACCCGTATAAATCTTATCCTGCGGCCGATACTATTTTTCATCTGAATAGTAGGAAAGGGATGGTCTGATGAGCGGAAAAGGGAAGTTGTCGGGAAAGTTTATGCAGGATAAACGGCAGCTGGATCAGCTGCTGCGGGTAGAGAAGAGCTTTGATATCCTGGCAAGGCCGATGCAGATTGCCGGTAAAGAAGCGGTACTGTATTATGTCAACGGCTTTGCGAAGGACGACATCATGGAGAAGATCATGTCGTTTTTGCTGAAGCTGACGCCCGAACAGGCAAAGGTCCCGACCGCCGCCGCGTTTTCAGAGCGGAATATCAGCTATCTGGAATCGGAGCAGGCGGATGATTTTGAGAAAATCATAACCGGCGTCCTTTCCGGCAAGCTGTGCCTGATCAGTGAAAATTTTGCCTATGCGGTGATGATCGAAGCGCGAGAATATCCCTCCCGCAGCGTCCAGGAGCCGGACGACGACCGGGCGCTGCGCGGTGCGCGAGACAGCTTTGTCGAAACGATCATCTGTAATACCGCCCTGATCCGCCGCCGGATCCGGGATCCCCATCTGACGATGGAGAGCCTGTCGGTCGGCAGAAGCAGCCGCACGGACGTCGTCCTTTGCTATATGACCGGCAGGGTCGACGAGGGATATCTGAAAAAGCTGCGGGAGCAGATTTCCTCGATTGAGACCGATGCCTTGACCTTAGGGCAGCAGAGCCTGGCCGAGCGCCTGGTTCATTCCGGCTTTAACCCGTTCCCGCGGTTCCGGTATACCGAACGCCCGGATGCGGCGGCCGCTTCGGTGCTGGAAGGGAGCGTGGTCGTGCTGGTGGATAACTCCCCGGCGGCCATGATACTGCCGGTCAGTATCTTCCAGTATACCCAGGACGTCAACGACTTTTATTTTCCGCCGGTTGTCGGCAGCTATCTGCGGCTGATCCGGATTGCGACGATGATTGTAACGCTTTTGTATCTGCCGGTATGGTATCTCCTGATCCGGAATCCCGATTGGATCCCGGAGGCACTGGGCTTTTTGATGGTTGAAGACCCGGGGCCGATCCCGATTTTTGTGCAGATGCTTTTGGTCGAGCTGGTGCTCGATGCGCTGAAGCTGGCCTCGCTGAACACGCCCAACTCCCTCTCCCAGTCCTTCAGCGTCATCGGGGGCTTGATTCTGGGCGATTTCGCGATCCAAGTCGGCTGGATGATTCCGGAAATTGTTTTATATACGGCCTTTGTCTCGATTGCGAACTTCGCCCAGCCGAGCTTTGAACTGGGATATGCGCTCAAGCTTTGGCGGATGCTGCTGGTGATCCTGGTGGCGGTTGCCGATGTGTGGGGATTTCTATTGGGCTTAGGTTTACTGATCCTGAACCTGGTCACAACGAAAACAGTCGGCGGGAAAAGCTATCTGTACCCGCTGATCCCGTTTGACGGACGGGCGCTTTTGCGGCTGATTCTGCGTCTGCCGGAGCGTCAGGGAAAATAAAATGCCGGGTTGAAACGAAGCGGAGAAAAATTCACTTCGTTTTTTTTACCCTCTTCTCAAAAACGGTCAACGGCATTATAATGGAAAAAACGTTGACCGGACAGGTCAGGAAAGAGGGAAAGGATGATGAACGAGCGCTTTTTCCGTTTGCCCCGCAGCAAACGGGACCGGATCATCAACGCCGGGTTCCGGGTTTTCGGCGAGAACAGCTATAAGAAGTCTCCGATGTCGGAGGTTGCCGATGCGGCCGGCATATCGAAGCCGCTTTTGTTCCATTATTTCGGAAACAAAAAAGGGCTGTACTTTTATCTTTGGAAGCTGGTCGCCGATTTGAGCAGCAAGGTGATGGCCCCGGCCTATGAGGGAGACAACCTCTTTGATATGATGCGCAAGGGGCTTCAGATCAAAATCCGGCTGCTGTATAAGTACCCGTTTCTCTATTCCTTTGTCCTGCGGGCATATTACGAGCGGGATCCCGAGGTATCCTCCGATATTGCGCAGAAGATGAAGGTTATTTTAGAAGATAGCTTCCGGCAGGTTCTGGCGCATTTAAACCCGGAGGACTATATTCCCGGACTGGATCTTTCGATGGTTTTGGAACAGATGCTGTATACGGCGGACGGATACCTGCGGCTGAAGGTCATGCCGCAGCTGCTGAGTGGGAAATCGCTTGACGCGGCGGCTTTGGAAAAGAATTTTCTGCGGATGGTGGACTTTTGGGAACAGGTTTATGGCAGAAAGGGGAAGACAGATGATTGACATCCGGCATTTGACCCGCGATTACGGCGGGGGCAGAGGGGTTTTTGATTTGAGCCTGTCCGTCGGGAAAGGGGAGACAGTCGGCTTTTTAGGGCCGAACGGCGCCGGGAAAACAACGGCCCTGCGGCATCTGATGGGGTTCCTCCGCCCGCAGGAGGGGCAGTGCACCATCGACAGCCTGGACTGCTTCCGGCAGGCGCCGGCTGTCCAAAAGAAGCTGGGATATCTTCCCGGCGAAATCGCTTTCCCGGAGGACATGACCGGGACACAGCTGCTCCGGTACATCGCAGGGCTGAAAGGGGTTTCGGACCATAGCCGGACCCGGGAACTTCTGGAGCGCTTTTCTTTCAATCCGGAGGGGAAGGTCCGCCGGATGAGCAAGGGCCAAAAGCAGAAGCTAGGGATTGCCGCCGCTTTTATGGCGGATCCGGAAATCCTGCTGCTGGACGAGCCGACCAGCGGGCTGGATCCCGTGATGCAGGACCGGTTTGTCCGGCTGATCCAGGAAGAAAAAGCCCGCGGGAAGACGATTTTGCTGTCCAGCCATCTTTTCGAGGAGGCCGAGCGCACCTGTGACCGTGTCGCGATTATCCATAACGGGAGACTAATGGCGGATGAAAAAATCGAAGTTCTTCGCCGCCATCATAAGCCAGTCTATCAGCTAACGTTTGCCGATCCGCCTTCGGCAGAGGCCTTTTGCAGGCGCTATCCGGGCGCCGTCCGGACAGGGGCTTCTGTCCGTCACACCCTGTCGGAGCCACTGCCGGACTTTCTGCGCACCCTGGTGGACTTTCCGGTGACAGACCTTGCGCAGCATGAGCAGACCCTGGAAGAACTGTTCCGAAAGATTACCGGAGGTGAAGACAATGGTTTACACGCAGTTTAAGCGGGGCTTCGGCATCGGTTTGCGGCTGATGCTCCCGTTTTGGGCGATTATGATGCTGTATGGGGGCGTGATCGTTTGGATGTACGACCCGCAGCTTTCCCAGATGCTGGATGCGTATCAGCGGCTGATGCCCGGCCTAATGGCGGCGGTCGGGATGGACGGGGATACCGGGAGCCTGAACGCGTTTCTGCATACCTATCTGTATGGCCTTCTTTTTGCGCTGATTCCGTTTATTTACGGGACAATGCTGCTAAACCGCCAGCTGCTCCGGCCGCTGGATGACGGCAGCTTTGCCTGTCTCCTCGCGTCCCCGTATTCCAGGAAAAGGATTGCCCTGACTATCTGGCTGACCACATTTATGCAGCTGGCCCTCTTGATTACCCTCTGCGCCGTATGCAACCTTTTGGTCAGCGCGTGGCTGTTTCCCGGCAAACTGGATTTTGCGTCCTATGGAAAGCTGAATCTTTCCTGCCTTGCCTTAGAGACAGCGCTTACCAGCATGGTATATTTTACCGGCTGCACCCTGCAAAACCAGCGGTCTGCCCGGATGATCGGGGTGGGGGTACCCTTTTTGATGTACCTGCTCCATTCGATCGCAAGAATGGGGGAGAGTCTCCGGCCGCTGCGGTACTTTACGGTTTTCACCCTCTTTTCTCAGGACACGGCGGCTTTGCGGGGAGGGATTTTGTGGTCTACCCTCGCCCTTTTCGGGATATCCCTGTTGCTGGCCGGTGTCGGTACGGCCGCTTTTTCCCGGCGCGATATTGCGTTGTAGGCTGATCATTTTGCGCATCATAAAAGAGAAAGCAAGCGCCCCATCCCGCCAAACGGAAGCTGGGGGCGCCTGCTTGTTTTATCGTCCTATTGATTGAATCTTTTATCCATCCTATTTTCGGACGGCTTATTCTTCAAAGGAAATCGGTGTGATGCAAAAGCTCCAGTCAAATCTTTCCTCATCCAGCCGGTACTGTGGGAGCAGCTCCGGCCCGCATGAGTTGGAACCGATCCCGCTGACCTTGTAGTCGAGGCAGAGAACCGTATAGGGACTCTTTTCCAGTTCGAAGTTGTGCGCTTTACTGGTCAGTTCCTCTTGGGTATACCGGGAGGCGCTGAACGAGAAGGAATCGGAGGAGATAAAGAGCGCCGTCCGTTCATCGCCGATCGTCAGGTAATTGCAGCCGTAATGGCTGCCGTTTTCCTGCGGTTTCAGATAGTCCTCGTGCAGTTCATCCACCACTGCATCAAACACACCCAGCCAGCTGGAACGGTGCTTGTCGATATAGCTTTCGTTTGGGCCGTAGCCGTAGTATTCGACCGTATCCATCTCTTTGGGCAGCATCATCCGGATACCGAACCGGGGGAGGAACGGGAGGAAGGACGGGCGCTCGGCGTGGAGCGTGCTTTCGATCCGGCCGTCTGAATGGACAATCCATTCGGCTTCGATATCGATGACCCTCCGGATAAAGATCGGCGCCAGGGAGAGCCTGGTACAGAGGGTAACCTCTCCAACCCCGACATAGACATCGGTGGCGTAAGCCCGGGTCACGACGCGGTCGTAACCGCAGCCTTCCCACCGGGTACGGATCCCCCGGTCATTGTCGGTAGGCGCCCGCCAGATGTTGTATTCCATCGGCTGGGTTAAGAGGGTACGCTGGCCGCTGACCATTTCGGTGAAGGTACCGGTCGCTTTGGAATAGACATAGCGGAAGTCTCCGCCGTGCAGGATAACAAAATCATCGTCCTCGGTGACATGGATATCCGCGTCCTGGCTCTCGAGTTCAGCGGTAAGCTCGGCCAGCCGCTGCGGGGCAGGGTTCCCTTCCCGCAGGATGATCTGGTCAAAGCCCAGCTCATGCCCTTCATCCAGCAGTTCGGTTGCCTCCTTCAGCGTGTAGATGAACCGGACCGCCAGCGTTTCCCCGTCACATTCGGGCAGTTCCAGGAAAAAGGCGCGGCTCTGATGCGGCTCGATATTCGGCAGCTCGATCTCACCGGTGCCAACCAAAATACCGTCTTCTGTGATTTCATACTCGACCCGCAGATACTCCTCCGTCCCGACAAAGTCCATCAGGTTTTGGAAGATAAAGCTGCCGTCGGAATCGCGGCTGACCCGGACCGGGCGGATGACGTTTTTGTATTCCTCCAGGCCGACCGAAGGGGTGCGGTCGGGATAGACCAGCCCATCCATGCAGAAATTCCCGTCGTGGGGGAATTCGCCGAAGTCGCCGCCGTAGTAATATTTTGCCTTGCCTTCATTGGTACGGCCCATATACACCGCATGGTCGCACCACTCCCAGACAAAACCGCCGCAGAAGTTCGGATACTGCTGGATCAGCTGCCAGTAGTCCTCCGCGTCCCCAGGCCCGTTGCCCATGGCGTGGATGTATTCGCAGAGGATCAGCGGCTTTTTGTTTTCCGGATTCTCACAGTATTCCCGGACAGCCGAGACGGCCGAGTACATCTCACTGTGCAGGTCGAGATCCGCCAGTTCTTCTTTATAATCCTCATATTTCCCGGTGCCCCAGTTTTCGCCCTCGTAGTGGACGAGCCGGGTATCATCGTATTCCTTGATCCAGCGGGCGGCCTTCTGGAAGCAGATGCCCCAGCCGGATTCGTTGCCCAGCGACCAGATCAGGACCGAGGGGTGGTTTTTGTCCCGGATTACGTTCCTCTGTACCCGGTCAAGGATCGATTCTGCCCAGAGAGGATCCTTTGCGATCAGCGGATAATTTTCCTTGTAGTCGGATTGGATGCCATCCGATACGGTGACACCGTGCGATTCGATATCCGACTCGGAAATCAGATAGAAGCCCAGCCGGTCGCACATTTCCGCCAAAACCGGCGCGTTGGGGTAGTGGCTGGTACGGATGGCGTTGATATTGTACCGGCGCATGATGGTCAGGTCCCGCAGCAGGTCTTCCTCGGAGACGGCATATCCCTTCACCGGATCGGAATCGTGCCGGTTGACGCCGCGGAAGGTGATGGGCTTTCCATTTAATAGGACAACCCCGTTTTCGACCTTGATTTCTCGGAAACCGACTCGCTGGCAGATATATTCGTCGCCCGCATGGATCAGCAGGGTATACAGATTGGGCTGCTCGGCGTTCCAGAGTAGGGGAGCATTCAGCAGGATACTGGTACAGCCGCCGTTTTCTGCGGGGAAATCTGCTTCCGTGATTTTTTTACCTTCCGGGTCAAACAGCGTCAGGCTGACCGGTATATTTCCCTTGTTGTCAAAACCGATTTGCAGTTCACCTTTGGTATAATCGTTTACCAAAATGGTCCTTAGGGTCAGATCGCGCAGATGTTCTTTCGGCCGCCGCAGCAGATAGACATCCCGGAAGATACCGGACATCCGCAGCTTGTCCTGGTCTTCAAGGTAGCTGCCGTCGCACCATTTCAGCACCAGTACGGTCAGCGTGTTGTCCTCTTCCTTTAAAAAGCGGGTAATTTCAAATTCGCTGGTCGAATGGGAGACCTGGCTGTAACCGACAAATTCGCCGTTGACCCAGACATACATACAGGAGTCAACGCCTTCAAAGTTTAGATAATAGCGGCTGTCCAGATCGACAACAGAAAAATTTGTCCGGTAGATGCCACAGGGGTTGTCCAGCGGGACATAGGGCGGATCGTAGGGGAAAGGGTAGCAGATATTGGTGTACTGGTGGCGGTCATATCCATATGCCTGCCAGACGGACGGCACCGGAATGGTATCAAAATCATCGCAGTCTTCGTCCCAATATTCATTCGCAACTTTCCGTACAGAATCAAAGTACTTAAATTTCCAGTCGCCGTTTAAAAGGATAAACCGGGACGAGGATTCCCGAAAACCGTCCATCGCCTCGCTTGCGTCCTGGCAGGGGATATAGTAGGCGCGGTTTGGTTCGGTTCCAAGATGGAGGATGTCCGGATTTTCAAAATAATTTTCCAAAATCATATGTACGAGTTCCTTTCTATAGGTTATTGTACGGTGAATCGATGTTTAGACGGCCCAATCAAACGGGAATATTTCCCCTCAATCCAATCTTACCATATTTTATATAAAATGCAAGCAGAATTTGATGAATTTTCAGTCAAAGAAACCGCGTTCGCGGGCTTATACTATTTGTATAGGACAATTTCGACATAAACAGACAGATTTCGGTTAAAAAGCTCTATTTTTTTGAAAAATATAATTTTTAAACCTATAAAAATCACGTTTGTGACAATGAACGAAACAAAATGTTACTTTTGGGTAACAAAACGTTTCGCAAACTGTTACACTCGGATTTAACGGACAGTAAAATCTTATCATCCTAAGATTATGCATCAAAATAGACAAAAAGCGATCTCATGCCAAATTTGACAGTTTCCGGATTTCCCGCTAAAATATAGGCAACAGCTTGAGAGTACGAGTTGCAGACGCTCTCTACTGTGTTTTGGATGTCTGAGCGCGTTCGGTGTCCACCGGATGATATCTAAGACAACCGTTCTGTCACGGAATGGTAAATTTTTGAGCGGCGGGTTTCGGCCTGCTAATCAGAAAGGAAGATTACATAACGTGAAGAGGCTAATATCCAAAATATCCGGAATGATCTGCGTTATGTTTGCCGGCGTCATGATGATGAATGTCATGGATGGCGCGGCGGAAGCACAATACCTTTTTTATTTGCAGGACGGCGGGGAAACAGAGCTTTATTACTCCCCTACAGGTTCTGTTGAAGAGGTTATGCAGCAGGCTGGAAAGGTTCTGTACGAAAAGGATTCTTATACGGT
>CAYWRQ010000045.1:0-19129 GCA_964460915.1 uncultured Oscillospiraceae bacterium | reverse complement strand
TTTGGACGCGAGGGTCCGCTGGTCAGTCACCGGCATCCCGGCTATGGCGTGTAATAACAAAAAAAACTGTTCCAAGGTACACCTCCATGCTCACGACTCAATGTTCACGTTTTGAACGTTCATATTATGAACAGTATACGCCTGATTCTTGTTCTTGTCAAGAGCCGATTATTATTTTGCCCCCGGATAAAGTCAATTTGGAAAAAACGCCGAAACTGCTCCCCTAGAACAGTCCTTTTTACAACAGAATAACAAAAGGCACCCTGCATTCTCTACAGGGTGCCCATTCGTTTCAGGCCCAAAGGCTATTATTTTATCCTTCAATCAGGATGGTGTTCTTTTGCGGGAGCTGTTTTGCTTCCTTGGGTACCGTCAAATGCAAGATGCCGTCCTCCATCCTGGCTTTGATTTCGTCGCTTTGGATGCTTTCGCCCACATAGAAGCTGCGACTGCAATTGCCAAACCAGCGTTCCTTGCGGATATAGCCGGACTGTTCATCCTTTTCATCTTTATCCAAGCCCTTTGAAGCGGTGATCGTCAGATAGCCATTTTCCAGCTTTATCGATACATCTTCCTTCTTAAAGCCAGGCAAATCAATATCCAGCTCATAATTTCCATCCTTTTCTCTCACATCCGTTTTCATGATGTTCTTCTCGTTTTTGCCATAGAGGGGATTGCGCCCGCTGAAAAATTCACGTTCCATCGGAGTATCAACCCAAGTGTCAAACAAATTCTCACCAAAAATACTCGGCATCAACATAAAGCATTCCTCCAGTTCATTTTTACCATGTTGATGATTATGCCGTCGTTTCAAGCGGTCGAACAGTGGGAGCATTTTCTTTTCCGCTCTCTTTGTTCTGATTTTATTATACCACAAAAATTAGCAGAGTCAACACAAGAGTGCTAATTTTCACAAAATGTTCATTATTTTCCTTGCTGAAAAAGACGGCATTCCTTATTTTCCTCCGGAACGCCGTCTATATCCATTAAATCGAGCGGATTTCCTTCCATTTCCCCGAACGGAAGCGAATGACAAATAAAATCGAACGGAACAGCCAATCGGTGCCCATAGCGATCCAGACCCCGATGACGCCCAGGTTCATCACGATGCCGAACAGGTACGCGCTCCCCAGCCGGAAAACGATCATCGACGCGATCCCGGCTATCATCGTAAACTTCACGTCCCCTGCCGCCCGGAGCGCGTTGGAGAGGTTAAAGGACGTGGGATGGAGGGCAAAGGCGAGGATATTATGGAGGTTGATCAGCAGGATACTGAGTTCCCTTGTCTCCTCGGTCAGCGAGTAGAACCGCAGGATCAGCGGCATTCCCGCAAAGACCAGCAGGCTGAGGAGCCCCGTCGAGATATACGAAACCGCCATCAGCTTTTTGGTATAGCGGACGGCCTCGTCATATTTTCCGGCGCCGACACACTGCCCGACAACCGTGACGATGGCGAGGTTAATGGCATTGACGACGATAATCGCGATCATATTGACGCTGTTCGATACGCCGTTGGCGGCGATCTGCACGGTCCCGAACATCGACACAATACTGGTGACGAGGACCTTGCCCAGCATAAACAAACCGTTTTCAACGCCGTTGGGGACCGCGATCCGCAGGATCCGCGCCATCATCGGCCGGTCGACCGCAAAAATTGCCCGCGCCTTCAGGCTCACCTCGTAGTCCTTCCGGAAAGCGAGGGCCGTCAGCAGGACCGCCGCTACGGTGCGCGCGATCATCGTCGGCCAGGCGACCCCCGCGACCCCGGCGTGCAGGACAAAAATACCGATGGAATTGCCAATGATGTTGATTGCGTTCATCAAAAGCGAAACATACATCGTGATGTTCGTTTTGCGCATCGAGCGGAACAGCGCCGCTGCCGAGTTATATACACCAAGAAACGGGAAGGACAGCGCCGAAATGACAAAATAGGTTACGGCCGCTTCCATCACGTCCTGCTCGACCTTTCCGAACAGCAGCCGTAAAATCGGGCCGTGCAAGAAAAGGCAGATCACCATCAGGGCCGTAGAGATCGCGATGGCAATCGTCATCAGCTGCCCGGCAGAAAAATTGGCCTTTTCCTGATCCCTGCTGCCGAGGTACTGGGAGACGATGACCGCGCCGCCGGTTGCGAGGGCGGACATCAGGGTAATCACAAGATTGTTGACCATATCCACCAGCGCTACGCCGGAAATGGCCGCCTCGCCGGCATAGGAGATCATCACCGTGTCGATAATCCCCACCAGCATTCCCAAAATCTGTTCAATCACCAGCGGCAGGATCAGCTTTCGCAGATCTTGATTGCTAAACATATAAACGCCTCCTGTTATGGATTTTCCCTTCTATTTATATTGTAAACGGAAAACTGTCAAATGTAAAATACTTCTTTTACATCGAGATTCATGCCTTTGGGGCATGGAAAGCGGCGTATGAATCTCTTTTTCCAAATAAGACATAATCGTTTATATAGGGTAAACCGCGCTAATGCTCTGCTCTAAAACGGACTTTATAATCCTTTTGACGGAAAGCGCCGATCATGTTATAATGTAGTCAATAAATAAAGTCGGGTCTGCCGGCAATAAAGGTGAAAGGAGCGAATCAACTATGACGGAACAGTACAATCAGCTTGCACGGGACTGTGTTTTCGAGCCACACGACCTGGACGATTTTCCCATACGGATTACCGTCGCCACGGGCGCGCAGGCTTACATTTATCACTGGCATGAATCTATAGAGATCCTGTATGGACTGGAAGGATGTACGACAGTCGGCGTAATGGACCGGCCGTATCAGCTGCGGGAATCGGATATTCTGATCATCGGGGCAGGGGAAAACCACTGCCTGTTCCCGTCGGATTACCGTGCGAGACGGCTGGTCGTCATGGTTGAGCCGTCGTTCCTATTCGGACAAAAGGCGTTTCTCCCCGACCGGGAATGTTATCAGCAGATCGAAAAGCACAGTTCCTCTTGGACCGCCGAAGCGAAAGAAACCATACGGGACTGCCTTTCCTCCATCTGCCAGGAATATTACCAGCAGGAAAAAGGCTGGAAGGAAAGCATTTACGGCCGGCTGATGCTGATGAGCGCGGTTGTTTTGCGGGATCTTCCCAAGGCCGAGGGGCCAAAGCGTCCGCAGCAGGACGACCTTTTGCGGCAGATCCTTTCCTACCTGTCGGAGCATTACCTGGAACAGCTGACACTGGACAGCTGCGCCGCCGCGCTGGGCTTTAACCCCTCCTACCTGTCCTCGCTCTTTAAGCAGAAAACAGGCGCCTCCTTCCATCAGTATCTGTTAAACCTCCGGCTGAATAAAGCGGAATGGCTGCTGTCTCATAGCGAAAAGCCCGTGGCCACCATCGCGGAAGAGAGCGGCTTTTCCAGCGACAAGACCTTTTACCGGGTCTTCCGGGGAAAATACGGGATGTCACCGACTAAATTCCGGCGGGAACGGAAAGAATAAAATGAAAAGCCGGTTTGTTTGACTGCGGTTTCCTTGTGATTTTATCCATTTAAAGACTGCATAAAATTTTCAATCAATGCAACTTTTTGTCCCCTCCGTGTGTATTCTCTATAAAGGGAGGCCAACAGGAGCTTTCCCTATGGGAAATAGATTTCTGAAAAGAAAAGGAGGAGTCAAAATGCTGAAAAGGATTGCGGCCCTGCTGGGCGGCGTCATTTCGGTTGTTTCACTGGCCGGCTGTACGGCACAGGCAGAAGAACTGCTGCCGGAAGAAACGATCAGCTACGAAACAGGCCTTGTTCTGGAAGTCAACGACTGGGGAGTCTATGTGGTTTCCGACGTGAACGGCGTACCGGACGGCATTGGTTCGATCACCGAGATCGGCTTTAAGGACGTCAACTGGCAGGACGCGGGCGGGCAGACCGTTTCGGCCGCCGATATCCAGCCCGGCCAGCAGATCAAGTATAACTGTACCGGCGTGCTGGAAAGCTGGCCGGCACAGCTGACGGGCTGCGACAGCGTGACGGTCACGGGGGAACAGGCCGATGTTTCCGCTTTGATTGCCCAATGGAATGAATGGAATGCCGAACAAGGAGTCGAGGATCCCTACGGGATGCCGGCGCTGCAGGTTTTATACTCGGACGATTCCGTATCCTGCTGCTCCCTGCCCTTAAAGGGGTCGTCCAGTTGGTACAAGGATGGAACCGGGGTCTGCCAGGAATCCGATCATCCGCTCCGCTGGTCGGACGATCATCTGGTCGAAATCGCCCTCAGCGGCCCGACTGAGATGCAGCTGAACTTTACCGAGGCCGGAGACCCGGATCAGCTCGTCCTGACCTGCTGGAAACAGAGTGACCGCGGACAGACCGCGCTCCCCGACGGGGATACCGTAACCCTGGATGAAGAATTTACCTTCACCGCAAAGCCGGACAGCGTATATGAGCTGAGGGCCACCTGGAACGGGGATGATGTCGGAGGTACGGTTACCTGGGGCTTTCAGACCTCTTCCAAATAAAAAGAATCTTTTTGCAAAAAAAGTATTGACAAACGGATGCTAACGCGCTATAATATAGAAGCTGTCACGAAAGTCAGCTTCTAAGTTGTGGGTATAGCTCAGCTGGTTAGAGTACCTGCTTGACATGCAGGGGGTCGATGGTTCAAGTCCATTTATCCACACCATTGTAAAGGCTGCGGATTCGGAAACGAATCCGCTCTTTTGCTTTCATATGGAGGCATAGCTCAGCTGGTTAGAGCGCAGCGTTCACATCGCTGAGGTCTTGGGTTCGAGCCCCAATGTCTCTACCACAATAAACCCCGTAGCCATGCGGCTTGCGGGGTTTTTGCTTTGTACAGAAAAGAGACAAAAAGAGAATTTTCTCATGATTATTTCAAAACAGCCGGTCGTACCGGATCGTCGTGCCGAACATTGAGCGGATGGTATCGGGGTCGCGGGTCTGTCCCAGGATCCACATAACCTTGGTGACTGCCGCTTCCAGCGTCATATCGCCGGTTTCCAGCAGCCCCAGCTGCTCCGCCTCCCGGCCGACCGCATATACGCCGAGGTCGCTGCCCTCGTGGATGACCTGGGTCGCCATGACGATCAGCTTCCCTTTCTCCATCAGTTTCTTTGCGACGGAGAGGAAGGTGTCTTCTCCGCCCGCGTCGCTGTAGGGAAGGCCGCCGACGCCGAAGCTTTCGATAATGACCGCGTCATAGGCCTCCCCCGCCATAGCTAGAATATCCGGCGACATACCGGGAATCAGCTTGAGCAGGAACACCCTGCTGCACAGCTTGTCGTAAAAGGCGGGGCAGCCGCTGATTTCCTCGGTGATATAATGGACAATATGGCCGTCGCGGATCGTGGCCAGATAGGGAAAGTTGATGCTGGAAAAGGCGTTGTAGCTTTTGGTGCGCATTTTCCGGGCGCGGGTCCCGGCGATGACGTTGCTGTCAAAGACAATGCTGACCCCGTGCGCCCGGTCGCAGCAGGCGTAGCACAGGCTGTCGTACAGATTCATCCGTGCGTCGGTATCCTCCATGTCAATCGGACGCTGGGCGCCGGTGATGATAATCGGCTTGGGGGAGTTTTGGATGAGATAGGAAAGGGCGGCGGCGGTGAAGGCCATCGTGTCAGTCCCATGGCAGATGACAAAGCCGTCGTAGCGAGGGTAATTTTCCCGGATACAGTTTGCCATCATCAGCCAGTGCTCCGGGCGGATGTTGGTGCTGTCGAGGTTTAAAAGCTGCACGGCGTCTGTTTGGCAAAACGCCCGGGATTTTGGGACATAGGCGATCAGGTCTTCCGAGGTCAGCAGCGGGGTCAAGCCGTTTTCGGTGCGCTTGCAGGCGATGGTGCCGCCGGTCGCGATCAGCAGTATTTTTTTCATGGAACATTCTCCTTTGATGAATCATTGTGTATTCAACCGGCCGTAACCGCATATCCAGGCGGTACGGCTTTTATTTATGATATGAAACAGCGGGACAAGCAGCTTAAATTTTATGATGCGCAAAAAGTTTTGTCACCTTTTGGTCTGCTCGATTGTATATTAAGTGAAAGATCTTTCCAAAGAACAACGACGAGGGGGCATCCGATATGCGAATCCCGACAGAGGCGCTGATTGAAAAGTACCAAAATAACCTCTACGCCGCCGCGTTCAGCGTATGCCGCAGCGCTGAGGACGCAGAGAACGCGGTGCAGGATACCTTTCTCAAGTATCATACGACGAACAAGCAGTTTGAAAACGAGCAGCATATCCGGGCATGGCTGCTGCGGGTGGCCATCAACCAGGCGAAAAACACCGTTACCTCCTTTTGGCATCGAAACGCGCTGCCGCTGGAGGACTATATCGGGACTCTTTCCTTTCAGGCCGAGGAGGACCGGGGGCTTTTCGAGACGGTCATGTCCCTTCCGGAAAAATACCGGGTAGTGATCCACCTGTTTTACTATGAGGATTATTCCGTCCGGGAGATTGCGGGGATTCTGCATCTGGCGGAAAACGCCGTCAAGACCCGGCTGTCCCGGGGCCGGAAACTGCTCAAAATCACCTTACAGGAGGAAGGGAACGATGACGAATAAAGAAAAGTATAAGCAGGTGTTTTCGGCGCTTCATCCCTCCAACCCGATTTGTTTGGAGGAAATGACAATGAAAAAAGCCAAAATACGCAAAATCTATAAGCCTATTGCAGCGGCCGTATGCGCCGTAATGCTCTTTGGCAGCGCCACGGCAGCCTATGCTGCGGATCTCGGCGGTATCCGTCAGACGATCGAAATTTGGATGCGAGGAAATCCTGCGGAGGTAGAAATGGTGGACAACGGAAACGGAAACTACGAGTTCTCCTTTGCGGACGGGAGTAAAAGAGGAGCCGGCGGCCTCGAGATTGGCGCCGACGGTTCCAGCACGCCCCTTTCCGCGGAAGAGGTAGCGGAAACATTTTCCAATGAAGTGTCCGTAGAAGAGGACGGCAGGGTGTGGCTCTATTACAAGTCCTATGCCGTTGACATTACCGACCAGATGACCGACACGGGCTGCAAGGTCGTGTTGGACGACGAGGGGGAGAAGGTCTATTTTACGATCTCCGCACCCAACGGACTGGGAAGCTGTTCCTTTCCCCGCACCTTCTCTCCGGAGGATGACAGGAAAGCGTATATCCCGGTAAACTGATATAGGCCCTTCGCAAGAAGCAGGGGAAGACAGCGAAAAGGCGCGAAAAGGCGCCAAAAGGAATCATCGATTTCTACTTTATTATAATGCCCGAAAAGAATCTGTCAAGCACCGGAAAAGGCAGCAGACCGAAAAAATTCCCGGCCTTCTATAAGGCCGGGCGGCTGTCCGTCCAGCAAAGCCGGCAGAATAATCCGGAAAACAAAAATAATGAGAGGTTTACCTGCTGAAATGCGGTTGATTTGGTCGTGGGGCGTGCTATAATAAGATAGACAGGCAATTTTCAGGCAAAACAGAAAGGAATGGATGATATGTTAAAAGTAGGGCTGATTTTATATTCTGTCCGGGCAGAGATGGAAAAGGATCCGATTGGCACCGTCGAAAAGGTGGCGCAGCTGGGATACAAAAACATCGAGGTCTGCAACCACAATGCGATCCAGGATCCCGGATGCGGTTTCGGCGTCGATGCCCAGACCTTGAAGGCAGCCTTCGATCAGTTCGGCTCAAAGGTTGTCAGCGCGCACGTCTTCCCCTTTGAGAAGTCGGATATGCAGGCGGTCATGGCTTATAACCAGGCCTTGGGCAACAAGTGTATTGTCAATCCGATGGGAAAGTTTTCGACCTATGACGATCTGATGCGCCAGTGCGAGGATTTCAACCGGTGGGGCAAAATCTGCCGCGAAAACGGGATGACCTACCTGTATCACAACCATGACCACGAATTTAAGACCTTCGGCGGCAAGCCCATCTTGGATCTGATCGCGGAAAATACGGATCCGAATTATCTTTCTTTTGAGCTGGATACCTTTTGGACGATGCGGGCGGGTATCAACCCCGTGGATCAGCTGAAAAAGATGGGCAATCGTATTAAGCTGGTCCATCAAAAGGATTTTGCCTGGGATTCGATGGCGCCCCTGAATACGATCGGACTGACAGCTGAGGAGCGGGAGATGCACGGCGAGGTCGGCATGGACGGCAGCAGCGCCTATGCACAGAGAGGCGGCAGAATGTCCCAGGAGGAAGTAGATGCGCAGCGCCGTATCCGCAATACCGCTTTCACCGAGATCGGCACCGGTATCATGCATATCCAGGAGATTATCGATGCCGCCAACCAATACACCGGCGCGGAATATATTATCCTGGAACAGGATTACACCCGGATGGAAAGCCAGCTTGCCAGCGTCGCAAAGAGCATGGAGGCTTTCAAAAAGTTTACCGGTATCAGCTGGGACGTCGAATAAAGAAGGGCTGTCCTCTTTTTCGAGCGGCGGAAATTGTGAAAACCGTCTTTTGCATCAGGCGAAAGGCGGTTTTTTGCAGTCCTTGCGGGGGTTATGCCCCGGAGATATGGGCGCTATGCACTTTTGGAATCCGGTTTTTTTACAGTTTTGTACAGGTGCTTGACAGGCATAAATAGGCTATGCTATACTAACTTTGGTTCAAGGATTTCTATAAATAAGAAGGAAGTGCAACTGAAGATGTACAATGTCAAACAGCTTACGCATGATCTGTACTGGATCGGCGGGAACGACCGCCGCCTTGCCCTTTTTGAAAACGTGTATCCGATTCCCCAGGGGGTTTCGTATAACGCATACCTGTATGTCGGAGAACAGACTGTCCTGATGGATACGGTTGATCACGCCGTTGCGGGTGTATTTTTTGATAATATCGCGCATCTGCTGGACGGACGGGACCTCGACTATATTGTCGTCAACCATATGGAGCCGGACCACTGTGCGACCCTGCAGGATACGATCCTCCGCTACCCCAATGCCAAGATTATCTGCAACGCCAAAACCGTGACGATGATCAAGCAGTTTTTCAGCTTTGATATCGATTCGCGCGCCGTCGTGATCAAGGAAGGGGATACCCTGGATATCGGCGGACACAGCTTTGCCTTCGTGATGGCGCCGATGGTCCACTGGCCGGAAGCGATGGTAACCTATGATGCAACCGAGAAGATCCTGTTTTCCGCAGATGCCTTTGGCACCTTCGGCGCGGTTTCCGGCAGCATTTTCGCCGAGGACGTCGATTTTACCCACCGCTATCTGGATGAGGCAAGACGCTATTATACGAATATTGTCGGCAAATACGGCCCGCAGGTTGTGGCCCTTTTGAAAAAGGCTGCCGGCCTGGATATCCAGATGGTCTGCCCGCTGCATGGCTGGGTCCTGCGCGGGGAAACAATCGGCTGGTTTATCGACAAATACATGACCTGGGCGACCTATGCTCCGGAAGAAAAGGGCGTCATGATTGCCTACGGCTCGATCTATGGCGGAACCGAAAACGCGGCGGAAATCCTCGCCGGTATGCTGGCGGACCGGGGCATTACGAACATTTCGATGTATGATGTTGCTTCGACTGATCCCTGCTATATTATTTCGGAATCGTTTAAGATGAGCCACCTGATATTTGCCTCTTCTACTTATAATGCCGGTATCTTCGCCCCGATGGAGACGCTGCTGTCCGAGCTTGCGGCCCATGCGATGCAGAACCGCACTGTCGGCCTGGTTCAGAACGGTACCTGGGCGCCGATGAGCGGAAAGCTGATGCAGCAGGTGGTCGGCAGCTTTAAGAATACCACCGTTTTGGAGCCGGTCGCGACCCTGCGTTCTACCGTTTCGGAAAAGACCCGCGAGGAGCTGGCTGCCCTTGCCGATGCGATTAAGGCGTCCTTCTAAGCACATCCTCCGTATCATCAAATCCCTCCCGCCGGAATGGCAGGAGGGATTATTGCATATATGGAAGACTTTCCTCTGTTTTACAGCATAAACTGAACCGTGCAGAACACCGCATAGATGGAAAGCAAAAGGATGCCCTGGATTCTCGAAAGCCTTTCCCGGGCCAGCGCGGGTACCGTTAAAAGGAGCATGACCGCGAGCATCACCGGCAGATCCATCACGAGGGAAGCGTTGTACCCGGCGATCACAGCATTTTGCGGGATGTCAAAGGGGGCCAGAGCCGCGGATACGCCGCTGACCAGCACCAGGTTAAAGAGGTTTGCGCCGATAACATTGCCCAGGGACAAAGAACCGTGCCCCTTCGCCAGGGACGCGATCGCCGTAACCAATTCCGGCAGGGAAGTTCCCAGCGCCACAAAGGTCAGGGCAATCACCGATTCCGGCACCCCCATCGCCTGGGCAATCAAGGTTCCGTTGTCGACCAGCAGATTGGCCCCTGCCGCAATGAGCGCGGCCCCAATCACCAATCTCAGGATATCTTTGGCCATGGAGCTGTGCAGCCTTGGCGTTTCCTGCGCTTTGCCGAAGGCCTCCTGCGAACTGTTTTTCATCTGCATGACCGTGTAGACCATATAAATGACGAAAAGCGCCAGCAGGATCATGCCGATCATCCGGCTGAAGTGGCCGGAGGTGTAGGCGGTGAACATATAAAAAGCAGCTGCGATGAAAAAGAAGAGGACAGGCGTCCCCAGGGCTTTGCGCTCCACCTTGCCCGGCCGGACCGCAATCGTAATGGCGGCGATCAGGGCGGTGTTGCAGATCACCGAGCCGATGGCATTGCCGTACGCGATCTGGCCGTGGCCGCTGAGGGCGGAGGTCGCGGAGACCATCACCTCCGGCAGCGTTGTGCCAATGGATACGACCGTTGCGCCGATCAAGACTTCCGGCAGACGGAACCGGTGGGCGATGCCGGTCGCACCGTCTACAAACCAGTCCCCGCCTTTGATTAGAAAGAGCAGGCCCAAAATGAATAAGAGAATGGGTATCAGCATATTTTTCATCTCCAGTATATTCTTTTTGATCTGCGCAGCAGTATCAGAGGATCCCGCTGATAAAAATTTCCAGGCCGATGGCAATCAGGATAACGCCGCCGAGGATATTCGCCTTTCCGGCCAGCCTTGTCCCGAATTTTTTGCCAATCACCAGTCCGCCTATACAAATTCCAAAGGTCACGGCGGCAATGACCAGGGAACATACCAGTGCCATCCTCCAGTTATAATCGGCGATGGTGAACCCGACGGAGAGAGCGTCAATGGACGTTGCAATCCCCTGTACCAGCAGGATGCTTAGGCTCATTCCGGCTGTTTTCGGCCCGTCCCCGTCCTTATTCTGGATCCCCTCGAAAAGCATTTTGCCGCCGATATAACCGAGCAGGATCAGGGCGATCCAAGGGATAAATTTTTCAAAGGCCTGGAACCGTTCCACCACCGTATGGACGCAGATCCATCCTGTCATAGGCATTATGGCCTGAAATGCGGCGAATACGCCTGCGATCCCGCACATTTTCCCTTTTTTCATCTGCGGATCGTGCAGCCCGTTGGCCAGGGAGACGGAAAACGCGTCCATCGCAAGGCCGACGCCCAGCAGGACGCTGTTCAAGAAAAACAAAAAACTCCAGTTCATATGTTTTTTCCTTTCAAAGGTTTTATGTATTTTTGCTTACAGCCTGTCGATCCGCACCTCCCGCCGCGTACAACATAAAAGACTCAGGTATAGCTGCGAAATCTACACCTGAGTCTGAAAAAACGCATATATAGCCTTCACAGTTATACATGAGTCTCGTAATTTAAGGCAAGCCAGACCAAAAGGCCAGTATGTTGACTTGCTACGTACATCCGTACGCTTACTACTCCCCCACGGGATAATTTTACTCATTCTATCATAATTTCCCTATTGTGTCAACAGTATTCCCGCTTTTTTACGGAAATCCCGGTTTTATTTCAAAACGATGGAAAGGGCAGCTGCTGTCCGCACAAAGCAATAAAGCAGCCGCCTGACGGTGACTGCTCTATAAGTCTTCTATTCTGTTTTATCCTTTACCCCGGCTATTGACAAAGAGCCATTTAAAAATGCTTGATCACCATTGCGGAATAATGATCATACTGCCGGAAGCCAAACCTCTCATAGAAAGGGATCGTTTTCGGGTCGGACGGCATGACCTTTACATAAAGCAGGTCCTGATAGCGGACCAGCAGCCGCTTCATCAGCCCCGATCCGATATGCTCCTTTTGGTAGGCGGGATCGACCAGGAGGTAGTGGATCAGCGCCACCGTCTCCCCGTCGTCCAACGCCCGAACCAGCCCGACCAGCGTCTCCCCGTCCCACGCGGATATGACCTGGGAGGAATTTTTCATCGCCCGTACCAGCTTTTCGGGATACCGTCCGGATTCCCACCCGACCGATAAAAACAGCCGTTCCAGCTCCGCTTCGGTAAAATCTTTTGTTTCCTTATATTGGATTTCCATCTTACATTCCTCAGTGCGAAACAGCGTACCCTGTACTCCGGTCTACAACCGATTCCAGCGGACGGTTCTGGGTAAATGCCGCCAGGTTGCGGGTACAGCGTACCACCAGCTTTTCATAAATATCCCGCAAATGCATACCGCCGGAAATGTGCGGCGTAATCACGGCGCGGGGCTCGTGCCAAAGCGGATGGCCGAACGGCAAAGGCTCCGGGTCGGTCACGTCCAAAGCGGCGCCCTTCAGCCTTCCCGCCGCCAACGCCCTCGTCAGCGCATCCGTATCGACCGACGTACCCCGTCCGACATTGATCAGCAGCGCGGCAGGCTTCATCAGCGCAAGGCGGTGCTCATCGATGATATGAACCGTTCCCTTTCCGCCGGGCAGGGCCAGGGCCACGATATCCGCCTGCGGGAGAAGCCCGTCCAGCTCGTCCGTAACCGCCATCTTGGAAACAAAAGGCGGGCCTTCCTTCCGCGTGCGGGTAACGCCGATAATATCGGCGCCGAGGGTGTACATCCGCAGGGCGTATTCCGTCCCGATATCGCCCAGGCCGACGACCAAAACCTTGCTGCCGGTGATCGGGATCACGGGGCCGAGGTCACGCCAGACGCCTGCAAACTGCTGATCGCGGTAGAGGTGCAGGTTTTTGGCCATCATCATCGTAACCCCGACCATATGCTCCGCAATCGCAAGGCCATAGCTGCCGGTCGCGTTGCAAAGCGTCACCTGCTCCGGCAGGACTCCGGGGGCGCAGTAATTGTCGGAACCGGCGCTCTGGAGCTGCAAAAGCTTTAGGCTGGTGCATTTTTTCAGCTGCGCCGGCGTGGGGTTTCCCAATATTACGACCGCGCGGGCCCACACGTCCTCCGGGATCTCGCCGCCTAATTCCTTTTTGGTGACCAGCTTCCGTTCCCCCGCCATCAATCTCAGCTGTGACAAATCGTCTTCCTCAAAGTCGATCAGCGATAGAATCCATTCATCTGCCATATCATCCATCATCCCTTCCTGTTCAATCTGCTTTTATTATAGCACGCGACCTGTAAACTGTCCATACGAAAAAAAGCCGCACTCACGGATTGGCGCTTTGCACAAGGGACTGATGCAGAATAAGCGGCAGATACTTTACCTGCTATCAAGCGGCTTTGCCTGCTCCACTATACAATCCGCGCCAAACGTTCCCTTTATAATTTCAGCCGCCGTTTCCCCGGCGGATATCCGGTCATAGATCTCCTCCACACCCAGCGTCTCGATCTCCCGCACCAGCATCCCATCGACCGACAGAAAAAACGGTGCGGCCGTCTCCGCCGCCTCCTCCAGCATCTGCCGCGTTTCTTCCGGAAGGGAGGATATCTCTCCCGCTCCCAGCATCGCCATATCCTTCCTTTCCAGCCAAACCGACCGGACCAGCTCCTCCCGGCTCATCCCTGTTACCCGGTCGCCCATTATCCCCAGTGCCTTCCCGTGCAGCAGGATCATCCGAAGGATCAGCGACTGCCGGATTATTGCTTCGTCAAGTTTTCCTTCTCCTGTGTTCCATTCCCATCCGGCCAGACGGACCAGCAGTTCCGGAGGAGTCAGCGCCGCAGCCGTCCCGTCCGTATCCTCAATCCGGTAGCACTGGGGCAGCGGCTCAGAAAGCGGCTCTATTTTCATCCCCTGCAGGCTCTCCGGCAAGGATGTATGCGATAACGGGCCGTCCTCCGTTTCCCCTCCCCGGTCCCAGGTGGCCAGCCACGGCAAAAAAGCCGTTAAGGCAATACCCATCAAAACCATGGCCGCCAGATTGCGCAGCCTGTCCCTTTTGATCCTGCTCATCATCCCGCACATCCTCCTCCGTTCCGGAGCTTCTCGATACGCTCTTTTCCACAGGAAATCCGATCCGGACAGGAATACGTCCAAAATTGCAAGATAAAAATAGAATTATTTCATTTCTTTATGAAAACTGCAATGTTTCTATTGACTAAATTGCATTTCATGTGTATAATAGAAATAATCCTCGCATATGTTCAGATAAATATACATTGGAACTTGCATGAAAATGGTCGGCGTACTTAATTTTCTTGCAAATTGTTTTCCGTCCCCGGTCAGAAAGGAAGTTTGCCATGTCCCCTATGAAAAAAGAAGCTCTGGATACTTTATTCGATGAGTTCCAGAAATATAACCATATCGATCATTCCCTGAACGAAAAATACGGAGTCAAAAGGGGGCTGCGCAACAGCGACGGCACCGGCGTCCTGGTGGGCCTGACCCAGATCTGCAACGTACACGGCTACATCCTCAGCGAAGGGGAAAAGTGCCCAATCGAAGGCGAACTGACCTACCGCGGTGTCAACATCCAGGATATGGTGGCGTCCTGCGTAGCCGAAAACCGGTACGGGTATGAGGAGGTTTCCTACCTGCTGCTGTTCGGCCACCTGCCCAACCAAAAGCAGCTGGATTTTTATTGTCAGGTTCTTTCCCAGGTCCGCGCCCTGCCCCAGTCCTTTGTACAGGACATGATCCTCAAGGCCCCCTCCCGCGATATCATGAACAAGCTGGGCAGAAGCATCCTCGCGCTCTATTCCTACGACCCCTTCTCCCAGGACGAGGGTTTGGAAGCCGAACTGAAAAAGGCAATCTATATCATCGCCCGGATGCCGACGATCATGGTCAACAGCTATATGGCCAAGATCGGTACCTACGACAACCAGTCGACCTATTTTCATCCGGTCCGGCCCGGTGAAACCGTGGCGCAGAGCATCCTCTCGACGCTGCGCCCCGACCGCGCCTACACCGAGGAGGAAGCGCACCTGCTGGATATCTGCCTGATGCTCCATGCCGAGCACGGCGGCGGCAACAACTCGACCTTTGTCTGCCGCGCGATGACCTCTTCCGGAACAGACGCTTACGCGGCCTATTCCGCGGCCGTCGGCGCCCTGAAGGGATTCCGTCACGGTGGCGCCAACATCCGCGTCTGTCAAATGTTTGACGCAATCAAGGCCTATGTCAAGCACTGGGACAACGATGAGGAGATCAAAGAAGCGCTGCGCATGGTCCTAAATAAGCAGCTGGGCGACGGCAGCGGCCTGATCTACGGCATGGGCCATGCCGTCTACACCCTCTCCGACCCCCGGGCAACCATACTGCGGGACAATGCCGCAAAGCTGGCATCCATCAAGGGAATGGAGGACGAATTCAACCTGCTGAAGAAGATCGAGCAGCTGACCCCGGAGGTCTTTGCGGAGACAAAAGGCTACTGCAAAGATATCTGCGCCAATGTCGACCTTTATTCCGGCTTTGTTTACCGGATGCTGGGGATTCCGTCCGATCTGTTCACCCCTCTTTTTGCCACCGCGCGCATCAGCGGCTGGGCCGCCCACCGCATTGAGGAATACGCGACCTGCAGCCGGATCATGCGCCCCGCGTACAAAGCGGTTGTCAAAAATAAGCCCTATATTCCGATGGAAGACCGGTTATAATTTTTCGGGGAAAACAGCAAAAAATCCGATGCGCCGTGCGGCACATCGGATTTTTGGTTATGCAGGCTTATTTAAAGAACAGCGGCAGTTCTTCCAGGAAGATGATATCCTCCCGCTTTGCGGCGTCGCCCTCTGCCAAAACGGCGGCTTTGCCCACGATGTTTCCGCCGGCCTTTTCGACCAGTGTCTCCATCGCTTCAAGGCTTTCGCCGGTAGAGATTACGTCGTCAACAATCAGGACCCGCTTGCCCTTTAATTTATCCACCTCGTCCTGTCCGAGATAGAGCTTCTGCGTATGCTGGGTTGTGATCGAATTGACGACCGCTTCGATGGGGTTGATCGTATAGACCTTGATCCCTTTGCGGGCGACAACGTGCGGTTTATCCGACTGAGCGGACATTTCATAGGTCAGCGGGATGCCCTTGCACTCCGCCGTCAGCAGCACATCAAACTCCGGGCACTTTTTCAGCAGGTCGCGAGCGCAGGCCTTGGTTATCTCCACATCGCCCAGCATAATAAAGGCGGCAATATCAAGCGTATCGCTGACCGCACAGAGCGGAAGCTCACGGGTCAGTCCGGCAACGTGCAGTGTATAGGTTTTCATGTCAGTCTTTCCTTTCTGCATGGATGGTCAAGTAGCGGAAATAAGTCATCATCCGGGAGGCCAGGCCAGCGACCGGCCCGCCAGCACATGGAAATGCAGGTGGCCGACCGTCTGCCCGCCGTCCTCGCCGCAGTTGGCGACGACGCGGTATCCGTTCTTCATTCCCAGTTCCCCGGCCAGCCTTGCGATAACCGCATAGATGTGGCCGACGACCGCGCTGTTTTCCTCCGTTACGGCCGAAGGGCCGGAAAGGTGCTCTTTCGGGACAACCAGGAAATGGATCGGAGCCTGCGGGTCGATATCGTAAAACGCGTAGCAAAGCTCGTCCTCATAAACCTTCTTGCTGGGGATCTCACCGGCAATGATTTTACAAAACAGGCAATCAGACATTGTTCTTCCCTCCTCTCGAGAATTTTTGTTTTATTTTAGGGTTATCATTACAACCGGGCAGAAACAGTGAACCAGGAAGTTTTGGAAGACGCGTCCGGCCTGTAAAAAGGCCGGCGAAACTTTTTGTCCCAGTTTCCGGAAAAGAACCAAAAGAACCTGCCCAGCCGCTCTGCGTGGCTGTTCGATTTCGGGCGAGTCTATCACGGTCTTTCCCGGTCACGTAAGATTATTCTTTCGCCATCTTTTCAATCAGCGAATCAAAGATTGCCATCGCTTCATCGACTTTAAACGGATCGCCGACGCCGCCCTGGGCAGAATCGGGGCGTCCGCCGCCCTTACCGCCGGTCACAGCACAGACTTCCTTGATGATCTTACCGGCATGGACGCCCTTCTTCACTGCTTCCGGCCCGGCAACGCAGAGGAACATCGGTTTTTCTTTACTGCCGCCGCAGAACAACGCACAGGAGCAGGGATACATATCGCGGATCTTATCGCCCATCGAGCGCAGGATCTCAATCGGGGTGCTGGGGACTGCGATGTTGAAGACCGCAACGCCCTTCACCCGTCTCGCATTCTGGCGCATCGTTTCCAGCTGGCCTTCCGCCAGTCTGCCATTGAGCATGACGATCTCGCGGGCGTTGTCCTTCATCTCCGCCATCAGCTGCTCCAGACGGTGGGGCAGTTCGTTCGGAGTGGATTTAACGGCAGCGGCGGCCTCGTTCAGGGTAGCCTTCATGTTGTTCATCAGCTGCAATACGTTAAAGCCGGTCACAGCCTCGATTCTTCTGACGCCCGCCGCAACCGATGCTTCGGAGACAATCTTAAACAGGCCAAGCTCGCCGGTATTTTTGACATGAGTACCGCCGCACAGCTCCATCGAATAATCGCCGACCTTGACGACACGGACGGTGCTGCCGTATTTTTCGGAGAAGAGGGCCATAGCGCCTTCTTTTCTCGCCGTTTCAAGATCTTCCTCGTAGTTCTGTACCGGGATACATTCCATGATCTTAGCGTTGATCATCTTTTCGATTTCAGCGATCTGCGCAGGGGAAACCGGCTCAAAGTGGGTAAAGTCAAAACGGGTTACGTTTTCATCGACCAGCTGGCCAGCCTGATGGACATGGTCGCCCAGAACTGCGCGGAGGGCAGCCTGCAAGAGGTGGGCCGCTGTATGGCTGCGCATAATCGCATGGCGTCTCTCGGAATCGACGCAGGCGGTAACAGCTTCGCCCAGTTCAACGGTGCCCTCTGCTACAAAGCCGTGATGGACAATCTGGCCGGTGGGCATCTTCTTCATAGCGGTGACACGGATTTCGCCCTTGCTGCCCTTGATGACGCCGGTATCGGAGACCTGGCCGCCGGACTCGGTATAGAACGGGGTTTCGCCCAAAACAACCAGCACCTCTTCCCCTTCGGTCGCAACCTCGGCGGGAGTCGTGCCGCACAGCAGCCCCTCTACCTTCGTTTCACAGACAAGCGTTTCATAACCGGCAAACCTTGTCTCCACCTTCGGGAGATCCAGCTGTTCGCTGTCCCAGGAAGAACCGCCCTTGGAGAGGAAGTTCTCTCTCGAACGGGTCTTCTGTTCCTTCATAAACGCCTCAAAGCCCTCAACATCGACGGTAAAGCCTTTTTCCGCGACGATATCCTGGGTCAGGTCGACCGGGAATCCGTAGGTATCGTACAGCTTGAAGACATCCTCGCCCTTTAAGGTCTTGATTTCATCGGTAGAAGCCTTGTCGATCAGCTGCATCAGCAGATCCAGCCCCTTGCCGATCGTCTTTTCGAAGGCTTCCTCTTCATTGTAGATAACCTTCTTAATATAGCCGGCCTTTTCGGTCAGTTCGGGATAAGCGGAAAGGTTTTCATGGGCAACGGTATCGACCACTTCGTACAGGAAGGGTTTGTCGATGCCGAGCAGCTTGCCGTGCCGAGCCGCCCTTCTCAGCAGGCGGCGGAGGACATAGCCGCGCCCTTCGTTCGAGGGGGTGACGCCGTCCGCCAGCATAAAGGTGCAGGAACGGATATGGTCGGTGATAACGCGGAGCGATACGTCCGCTTTCGCGTTCTCGCCATAGTGGACACCGGCAATCTCGGAAATCTTCTTCATGATATTCTGCACGGTGTCGACCTCGAACAGGTTATCGACCTCCTGCATAATGCAGGCAAGACGCTCCAGGCCCATGCCGGTATCGATATTGGGCTTGGGCATCCGCTCATAGTGGCCTTCGCCGTCGGAGTCAAACTGCGAGAAAACGAGGTTCCAGAACTCGACGTACCGGTCGCAGTCGCACCCCGGGCCGCAGGTAGGCTTGCCGCAGCCCTTTTCTTCCCCGCGGTCAAAATAAATCT
>CAYWRQ010000044.1:8637-19260 GCA_964460915.1 uncultured Oscillospiraceae bacterium | reverse complement strand
AACGACGGTACTCGACCGCGGCATTGCGTCGCAGGGCATTTATCCGGCGGTCGATCCGCTGGATTCCACCAGCCGTATCCTGACACCGGAGATCGTCGGTGTGGAGCATTATCAGGTTGCGCGCGAGGTGCAGCAGATTTTGCAGCGCTACAAGGAGCTGCAGGATATCATTGCAATCATGGGTATGGACGAGCTGTCGGAAGAGGACAAGCTGACCGTATCGCGTGCGCGTAAGATTCAGCGCTTCCTGTCGCAGTCGTTCTCGGTTGCGGAGCAGTTTACCGGTCTGCCGGGCAAGTATGTCCCGCTGAAGGAGACGATCCGCGGCTTTAAGGAGATCATCGAGGGCAAGCACGACGACCTGCCCGAATCGGCCTTCCTCTTTGTCGGTACGATCGATGAGGCGGTCGAAAAGGCAAAGGCCGGACATTAAGCCGTCTGCCCTTAAAGGAGCTTTGCAATGAATACATTCAAACTGCAAATCGTTGCGCCGGACCGGATTGTCTACGATGGCGAAGCGACCTTCCTGCTGGTGCGGACGACGATGGGCGACATCGGTATCCAGGCCCGGCATCAGAAGCTGGTTTCTCCGCTGGTCATCAGCCAGATGAAGGTAGAGTTTGCAGACCGGGAACCCCGGTTTGCCGCTATCGCCGGCGGATTTGTCAAAGTCGGCGGTAACAAAGTGACGGTCGTTACGACTGCCTGCGAATGGGAAGACGAGATCGACCTGAAACGGGCGGAAGCGGCGGCTGAACATGCCAAAGAGATGCGCGAGCACTCCTCTTCCAAATTGGAAATGGACCGCGCGGAGGTCAAGCTGAAACGGGCGCTCAACCGCATCCAGGTTGCAAAAAGATAAAGATCGGCAGGGCTTTTTCATAAAGGCCCTGCTTGTTTTTTTCGCATTTACATATCTCATATGCAGCCCTCGCAGTCCACAAAGCGAACTGCTGACAGTAAACCTATTCAATCGCGCGGCGATCCGCCGCGCACCTTCACTCCACTCTCCACTCTTTACACGCAATCCCGTACGCGGGTTTAAGGAGGTCACGATGAAACAAAAATCTGCTTTTGCTTTACATAAAGCCCTTTTCTGGGTGATCCCCTTTCTGATCTGCTGTCTATTGGGCGGGTGTATGGACAAAACGGATCGGTTCACCCATCAGGATCTCGCCAAAAGCGGGGTCGGGCTGAGCGCGGAGGACTTCACCGCGCGCTATGATGTCCAGCTTACCTTGGATGAAACAAAGGGGTATCCGGAATATTTCGCCAGCCGCCCCCTCCTTTTAAGAGGAGAGCAGGCAAAAGCCGGCCTTCAGTTTGACGACGACGGGAAACTGGTCATGGTGCAGTGCACCGTAAAAAGCGGGGATGCGGAAAGCTGTTATGAGCTGATGCTCGGCCTTTACCGCGAGCTGACCGAGGAATACGGCGAAACCGGATACAAATATGAGGGCAGCACAGAGCCTGCCTCCCTCGACGATTACGGCAGTTTCTCCGCTTTTCAGGATGCGCTTGCCGAAACAGACCCCTATTCCCGCAGCACCCTTTGGGATTTGGGGAATCTGGAGAAAAACCGGATCGTGACGCTGCGCGTCGCTGCTTCCGAGCAGCAAAAACAGTATCAGGTTCAGCTGACCATCCAACAGGTAAAGGATCGCCTTGCTGACTCGTGATGATAGAAGCCGCTGCCCGTTGGCGCAAAACGTTTGGTTTGTGCAATCCTTCCCGCGTGTTCGCCCGTCTATTCCCGAACCTTCGCCGCGAAACTTTCCTGTCCCCCTTTCCGTCAGATGGATAAAAACAAAACCCGTTTTGCCGTTTATTTTCCGCAGGAAAACGCCCGCAAGACGTACGCGGGCGCGGCAAAACGTCGCTTAGCGCTCCGGTCGAACAACCGGGAAGCGTGTTCAAAATGGGTCGTGCGGGACAAAAAACGTTCGAAGACTGCGAGCCTGTCGAGCAGTCTCATTCGTTTGGATCGCTGTGACACGGCCGCGTCGGACAAAAGCGGTCCGTGACCGCCATTTTTGTTGACAAAATACTTGCAAATCTGTTAAAAAAAGTTTATAATAGGTTTGTAAAGGTCCGGGTGAAAACAAAATTAAACGCCCGGACAAAAGTATTTCCCACACTTTTTAAGGAGGTTTTACCCTTGGAAAAATTGTTCAAGCTGAAGGACAATGGGACGACCGTGCGTACGGAAATTCTCGCCGGTCTTACCACCTTCATGACGATGGCTTACATCATCGCTTTGAACCCCAACCTGCTGACCGGCTTTGACGTCGGCAGCGCGCTTTGGAACGGCGTATTCCTCGCAACCTGTATCGCCTCCGCGATCGCCATGTTTGCAATGGCATTCCTTGCAAACAAGCCCTTCTGCCTGGCGCCCGGCATGGGCCTGAACAGCTTCTTTGCCGTTGTTGTCGCAAACATCGTCGCGATCACCGGCATGAGCTATGTGGAATCCTTCCAGTCGGCTCTCTGCATTATCTTTATTGAAGGTATCGTCTTCATTATCCTCTCGATCCTCAACGTCCGTGAAAAGATCGTAGAGGCAATTCCGCTCGGCGTCCGTCTGGGCATTGCGCCCGCCATCGGCCTGATGCTGATGAACATCGGCCTCGGCTCCAACGCAGGCGTCTACGATGAAAACGGCAACTGCTTCTATGTCATGAAGGACTTCTTCGGTTCCCTGACCGCCGGCCTTGCCCACGACACGATGGGCTCCGCTTACCCGGAAATGGTCCTGAGCGTTATCACGATGTTCGTCGGCTTGTTCGTCATCATCATCCTGGCCCACAAGAAGATCAAAGCGTCCGTTATCCTCGGTATGCTCGCCGCCTGCATCGTTTACTGGGCAGGTGAAGGGATTGTCCTGCACAACAACCCGTTTGCGTCCCTCGCAAGCGCTTCCTTTGTCCCCGCTTTCGGCGACATGGCACAGACTACCCTGTTTAAGCTGAACTTCTCCGGCCTGATGCAGGTTGGCTGGTTCACCGTCATCACCCTGATCATCACCTTCTGCATGATCGATATGTTCGACACCATCGGCACCCTCGTCGGCACTGCCAGCCGCGCCGGTATGACCGATAAGGACGGCAATATGCCCAACATGAAAGAGGCTCTGCTCTCCGACGCCGTCGGTACCGTTGCCGGCTCCCTGACCGGTACCTCTACCGTCACGACCTTCGTTGAGTCCGCATCCGGCGTTGAAGCCGGCGGCCGCACCGGCCTGACCGCTCTGACCTGCGGCATCCTGTTCCTGGCCTGCATCTTCATCGCCCCGATCGCCGCGATTATCCCGGCGGCTGCAACCTCCTCCGCCCTGATCTACGTCGGTATCCTGATGATCAGCGGCCTGAAGAACGTCCACTTCGACGATATGTCCGAGGTTGTCCCGGTTGCCCTGATGCTGATCGCCATGCCGATCTCCGGTTCGATCGGACACGCCATCGGCCTTGGCCTGATCGCTTACACCGCGATCAAGCTGTTCACCGGCAAGGCAAAGGATGTTTCTGTTTTGACCTATGTCATCTCGGCGATCTTCCTTGTGAAATTCTTCCTGGTTGCCTAACCGACAGATACACGTATACAAAGGCCCGGCCGAACGGCTGGGCTTTTTTATGCGCATCAATTTTCCCTGCAAAATCGTAGGGGCGACGATCCCATCGACCCGCTGGTCAAATCCACCAACGAAAAAAAGCTGTCCCCTGTTCCAAAAAGGCAGAGGACAGCTTCTTTTCTATGGATTTATTACCGGTGGTACAGCTTTTCGGTCTGGTACTTCGGCTCACAGGTCAGGTTGACGCCCAACCGGCTGAAAATATTCTCATCGACCGAGGACAAAATAACGGTGGAATGGACCTCGCAGCCTTCCAGCTTACCGAGCTGCTTCATCGCCAGCTCCGCGTTCTGATCGGTATTCGCGGAAATGCACAGGGCAAGGAGCACCTCATCGGTATGAAGACGCGGGTTGTGGTTGCCAAGATGGGTCACCTTCAGCTTCTGGACCGGCTCGATCACCTCGGGCGGGATCAGCTTGACCTCGTCCGGAATCCCGGCCAGCTGCTTCAGGGCATTGAGCAGCATCGCCGAGGACGCCCCGAGAAGATCGCTGGTCTTGCCGGTGACAATGGCGCTGTCCGCCAGCTCAATGGCCGCCGCGGGGTCCCCCGTCGCCTTCTCCTCCTCGTTTGCCGCCGCAACGACCGGACGCGCGTACAAACCGGTCTTTGCCTGCTTCATCAAAAGCTCCAGCTTCTGGACCACGCTGTCGTTCTGGCTCCCCTTCCGGCGGTCGCAGAGCGCCTTATAATACCGGCGGATGATTTCCAGGCGGGCGGCCTCTGAAACGGTCGCGTCGTCAAAAATGCAGTTCCCCGCCATATTGACGCCCATGTCGGTCGGCGATTTATAGGGCGAGCTCCCGTAAATCTGCTCGAACATCGCGTTCAGCACCGGGAAAACCTCTACGTCCCGGTTATAATTCACCGTTGTTTTCCCGTAGGCCTCCAAATGGAACGGGTCGATCATATTGACGTCGTTTAAGTCCGCCGTCGCGGCCTCGTAGGCGAGGTTGACCGGATGGTGGAGCGGCAGGTTCCAGATCGGGAAGGTCTCGAATTTCGCGTACCCGGCCTTGATCCCCCGCTTATTTTCATGGTACAGCTGGGACAGGCAGGTCGCCATCTTCCCGCTGCCGGGGCCGGGGGCCGTGATGACCACCAGGGAACGCTCCGTCTCGATATAGTCGTTGCGGCCGTACCCCTCGTCGCTGACGATCAGCGGAATGTCGGAAGGGTACCCCGCGATCGGGTAATGCCGGTACACCCGGAGCCCGAGATCCTGCAGGCGTTTTTCATAGGCCACAGCGCTGGCCTGGCCGTCAAACCGGGTCAGAACGACGCTGCCAACAAACAGCCCGTACTCCCGGAAAGCGTCAATCAGCCGCAGGACGTCCATATCGTAGGTAATCCCCAGATCGCCCCGGACCTTATTTTTCTCGATATCCTCGGCGTTGATGACGATGACGATTTCCGCCTCATCCTTGAGCTGGGTCAGCATTTTGATCTTGCTGTCCGGCTTAAACCCCGGCAGAACCCTGGAAGCATGATAATCATCAAACAGCTTCCCGCCAAACTCCAGATAAAGCTTGCCGCCGAACTGGGCGATTCTCTCCTTGATTCGTTTTGACTGCATCGACAGGTACTTCTCATTGTCAAAACCTAAGCGCATCTGTATTTCACTCTCCTGATCTTTCGATTTTTCCTTCTTCCTTTATACACTTTTTTCCGGCAAGAAAAAATAATAAATCCCAAAACCGGCCGTATTTCTTTCTTCTTTACCGGCCGCCTTAATTCCCCCGGAAACCCTTGCCGATGATCTCGGAGGTATTCGTGATCATCATAAACGTCTTCGGGCTGTTCTGACGGATGAAGCGGCGCAGATGAACCGCCTGGCCGCGGGTCATGACCGCCAGGATGATCGTCTCGTCCTCATGGGCAAACGCGCCCATCCCGGGGAGCTCCGTCGCGCTGCGGTGCAGGACGTTGATAATATAGTCACAGATCGGCTGCGGCTCCTTGGTCACAATCGTAAAAGACTTGCACATATGGAAGCTTTCCATGACCACATCCAGCAGCGTCGATTTAATCAGCAGCCCCAGGACCGAGAACATCCCGACCTTCATCCCGTAGGCGACGCCGGCCATCAGGGTGATGATCGAGTCCGAAACCAGCAGAGCATTGCCGACCTTCATGCTGGTGAATTTTTTCAGGATCATCGCGACCACATCAGTACCGCCGGTCGATGCGTCTATGTTAAAGAGTATGGCGCTCCCTACTGCCGGCAGGCCGACCGCAAAGATCAGTTCCATCAGCGGCTCGTCAGTAAAGGGAGCTGTCATCGGGTAAACCCGATCCAGGAATTCCAACACTGCGGACATCATCGTGGTTGAATAGGCTGTTTTGAAACCAAAGTCCTTTCCAAATACGAGGAACCCGATAATCATCAAAACAAAATTGAAAATAGAGGTAAAATTACTGGCGCTGAAATGAGGAAAATATTTGGTTAAGATGATCGAGATACCGGCGACGCCGCCCGTCGAGAAATTATTCGGGAACTTAAAGAAGTAAACGCCGAAGGTTACAAGCAGGGTCCCCGCGTTCAGCAGAACAAACTGCATCAGATTATCTTTTGTCAGAATTTTTTTCATGACACCTAAACGTATGGAAAGCACGGATGACGCTTCCCTTTTCCTTTCACGAATTCGGCCGACAAAGTTCGGCCTAAACTCCACAATTTTGCAATTTTTCATTGAAAAAAATGCAATTTATTCAAAAACGCAAAATAGCTGCCGTTGAAAACCAACAGCAGCTATAGTTTTTCGGACATTCTCTCAGCAGGAGAAGGATCCGATTGAATCATCAAACGGGATGAACGCCATTTTTCTGATCGGCTCTTGCACCGTCGATGCCGTATTTGGCATTGCGGCGGGCCTCGAAGAACTTGGGCGCGACCTTCGGGAACATCGCGTAGGTCAGCACGTCCTCTTCCTGCTCCATCCACTCGGCACATTCCTTGCGCAGGCTGTCCAGCTCGGGCGCCAGGGTGTCAGCGAAACGGCAGGTGATGATCTCTGCATCGCCGCAGATCTTCTTCTGGAATGCGGGGTCGATCGGAACCGGGGTCTTGCCGTACGCGCCGCGGACGAGGTCCTTAAACTCAGCGGTGCACATCTTGTAACGCTCGCCGAGAATGACGTTGAAGACCGCCTGGGTGCCGACAATCTGGGAGGACGGGGTAACCAGAGGCGGCATACCGGCGTCTGCACGGACGCGCGGAACCTCTTCCAGAACTTCCTGGAGCTTATCTTCCTGACCGGCCTGCTTCAGCTGGGACAGGAGGTTAGAAAGCATACCGCCCGGAACCTGGTAAATCAGGGCGTTCGCGTCGGTCGCAAGCATCTTGGGATCAAGCAGACCTTCCTTGATATACTTCTCGCGGAGGGTCATAAAGTAATCGCGGATCTTGCTCAGCTGGACGAGATCCAGCCCGGTGTCGTATTCGGTGCCCTGGAGAGCGGCGACAATCGACTCGGTGGGCGCATGAGAGGTGCCCAGCGCCAGAGGAGACATCGCGGTGTCGACGATATCGGCGCCCGCTTCGATGCCCTTGAGCAGACACATGGAAGCAAGACCGGAGGTGTAATGGGTATGGATATCGACCGGAATCGAAACGGCGCTCTTAATCGCTTTTACAAGCTCAGCCGTATGATATGGCGTCAGCAAAGCTGCCATATCTTTTATGCAGATCGATTTCGCACCGATCGATTCAATCTGCTTGGCATAATTGACATAATAATCGGTAGTAAAGGTCTCGCCGAGGGTAAAGGAAATCGCAATCTGCGCATGGGCGCCTTCCTTGTTGGCAGCCTTTACGGCCGTCTCCAGGTTGCGGATATCGTTCAGCGCGTCAAAGATACGGATGATGTCGATGCCGTTGGCAACCGACTTCTGGACAAAATATTCCAGCGTATCGTCTGCGTAGGGACGGTAGCCCAGCATATTCTGGCCGCGGAACAGCATCTGCAGCTTGGTGTTGGGCATCTCCCTGCGGATCGTGCGGAGTCTCTCCCAGGGATCCTCGTTCAGAAACCGGATGCAGGCGTCAAAGGTCGCGCCGCCCCAAACCTCTGCGGAATAGTAGCCGACTTTATCCATCTCACCGAGGATCGGAAGCATATCAGAAAGCGGCATACGGGTCGCCAGCAGGCTCTGATGGGCATCGCGAAGGACGGTTTCGGTAATTTTAATAGGTTTTGCCATCGTAGTATCCTTCCTTTCTGGTTTGTGATCGTTTGATAGAGACAGTTAGCCGATCACTGCCAGAACATCGCTGGAGTTGACGGTGTCGCCCTTCTTGGCGATGACGGATACGATCTTACCGTCGCACGGAGCAACGATATCGTTGTTCATCTTCATGGCCTCCAGGACAAAGATCGCCTGGCCGCGTTTAACCTCGTCGCCGACTGCGCAGTTGACTTCCATGATGGTGCCGGGCATCGGAGCGGTGACGTCGGTGCCTTCAGCCTTCGCCGCGGGAGCAGCGGGGGCGGCAGGTGCGGGGGCAGCGGCAGGAGCGGCTGCGGGGGCAGCTGTGGGAGCGGCTACAGGAGCAGCGCCGGCGCCGACTTCTTCAACTGCTACATCATATGCTTTACCGTTTACGGTGATATTAAATCTTCTCATGATTTCAAACCCTTTCTATATCAGCAGGAGTGTTTCTTAGCCAGTCTCTGTACCCGCTTGGAGGCGAGGGCATCCAGAGCGGTGATCAGGGCGCCGCGGGTCGCGTCGGGGGTGATGATATCGTCCACCATCGAAGCGTTGGCAGCGCTGAACGCACTGGCCTCGGTGTCGATATATTCTTCTTCCAGGGCCGCACGGGCAGCGGCGGTATCCTCGACCCCTTTCAGGCGGTCATGCCAGAAGAACTCGACAGCCGTAGCAGGTGCCAGAGCCGAGATCACAGCGGTAGGCCATGCCAGCTTCACATCGGCCGTGCCGAACGCCAGGCAGGCAGCGCCAATCGCCTTGCCGGTATAAACCGTGATTTTCGCGCAGGTCGCTTCCGCATAGGCAGCAGTCAGGGCAGCCGCAGCATCGGGAGCCGTACATCCGCAGAAGCCCTCCGTGTCCACAAAGGTGATGACCGGGAGGTTGAAGCTGTCGCAGAAACGCACGAAGGAAGCAGCTTTTGCAGAGCACTTCGCGCACAGCTTGCCTTTGACGGAGACAACACCAACCGTGCTGCCGCCAACAGAAGCAAGGGCGGTCGAAACATGATTTGCATAAGCGGCTTTGAGTTCAATAACGGACTCGGCGTCACATACAGCTTTGATAAGCTCTTCGGATGCGGTGGAATCGTCGATGGCAGCGGGCGCGCTTTCCGCCCCTTCGCTGATCGGAGCAAGCTCCAGATTGTTCAGCGGCAGCATCCCGATCAGTTCCTTTGCCTTTGCAACCGCGGCCATGGCATCCTTCTCGACCAGAGAAACAACGCCGTTTTCAGCCTGCGCTTTAGCAGAGCTGTCGCCATTTACATCCGCCAGATAAAGTGCCGCATCTTCCGCCATAACGGTGATATCGGCAGATGCAGCCATCATCGCGCCGATCCCGACGCAGCTGCCGGCAACAACCGCGATCTGCGGAACCACACCCGACAGATTCTGGGACATTGCGAGGATCTTCTGGTAAGAAGCGAGGACTTCCTGACCTTCGGATACCTTTGCACCGTTGGAGTCAAAGATTGCAACGACCGGTGCGCCGTTCTTCACCGCAAAGTCATAAACCTTGGCAACCTTTTCGGCATGGGCCTTGGAGACAGCGCCGCCGCAAACGCTCACGTCCTGAGAGAAAGCGTACACGATGCTGCCGTCGATGGAGCCGTAACCGGTGATAACGCCGACGCCCTCATTGCCGCAGGCAACGAAACCGTCCAGCTCGGTGAAGGTACCTTCGTCGAACAGAGCCGTGATTCTTTCTCTCGCCGGTGAAGCAGTTTTGCACGCAGCCTTTACTTCCTCCAGCTTAGCCAGCTTGGCCTGTAAATTCATTGTATTGCCCCCATTCTATGATAGTTCCTTTCCTATATAAAACAGAAAAGGATCCCCGGAGCTGAAAAGCCAGCCCCGTTTAGGTTTGATGCAAGGCGGGGATAAATCCTTTTTCCGCCAGTTTATATTATACACCATGATCTTCCAAACCTCAAGAGGTTTCACAACATTTTGCACTTTTTACAGTTGTTTAGAAAGAAATCTATGGATTTTAGCGAATTCTCCCGATCCACCGGGATCATGCTGGTCGCCAGCCGGTCGGGACGGACCTTCTCGGAGAAAACCGCCCGGTCAATCCCCTGGTCGCTGACAATCGAGAGGACGCCGCGCACCAGGCCGTCAAAGACCTGCGGGTCGCCTCCGTCCTCGACCTCCTCGATCCGCACACATTCCGGCGACAGCCGCCACCGGCACCAGCCCACCAGCTTTCCTTCCTCCAGCCCGAGAAAATACAGTCCCTTGCCCGGCTGCGGGTCGATCTCCGGGAACTGATCCCCCTGCTGATATGGACGCATTTTAAGCATACATTTGCCCCTTTCTTATTTTGCCTGCAAATCTTTTTCATAATAGAGAACCAGCATGCCATCTTCGACCTCACTCCATACCAGCCGGGTATAGCCCCAATGGAGATAGATCGCGAGGTTGCGTGCCTGGTGCGCCTCCACGCCGATGGTCAGGCGGGTATACCCCTTTTCAGCGGCGTACCCTTCCATCATCCGGACAAGGGCCGAGATATACCCTCTCCCCTCGTACCGCTTCTGAATCCGAAGGGCGTTGATATTCGCGACGGTTTGGTTGTCGGCCAACTCTGTCCTTCCTGCGACCGCATGGCACTCGGGCGAAAACAGCAGCGTCCCCTCCCCGACCGGGCGCCCGTCGGCAATCACCGCAAAGGTCAGGCCCATCCCGTTTTGGTTATAGGCAATGTACTCCTCCCTCCACCGGATCCAGTCGCTGTCGCCGGGGTTATCGGCGATGTTCTGCGCCCAGAGGGCTTCGAG
>CAYWRQ010000044.1:0-8537 GCA_964460915.1 uncultured Oscillospiraceae bacterium | reverse complement strand
CTTTCCCGGTAAAAGCGGGTCACGGCCTGCCTTTCCGCCCTGGTCCAAAAACCCCAGTCTAAAATGACCGTACAGCCGATCTCCGCCAGCTCGGCGGATTTCTTCATCAGGTAGCCGTTCACCCGTCCGGCAAACCGGTCGTACCCTTCCCCCTGCGCGTTGTCCGTCAGGTCGTAGGTAACTTCGTCGGTCGAAAGGATGACCGCGTTTTCTTTTTCCCGGAGCTGTTTGGCATAACAGGTTTTGCCGGAGCAGATTTTTCCACAGATGGCGATGATTTTGCCCATAGTATTCCTCCCGTGAAAACGCGAAAACAAATTTATTTCTTGGCCAGCCGGTAGCTTGCATCAATCCGGCTGCAAATTTCCTCTGTCGGTACCGAGTGATCCAGAATGATCGTATACCAGCTCTTTTTGTTCATATGCCAGCCCGGAAAAAAGCGCTCATGATCCACGGTCTGCGGCATCTTCTCCTGCTCCAAACGCAGGTCAAGGATTTCTGCCGCTTCATCCGAGGGTAAGCCCAGCTTCCTTTTGGGTATCGTCATGATAATGCCGTACCATTTGCCGCTGTCCTTTCTTCTCCAGACCGCATTATCCGGGGATTTTTCCCACAAAAACTCCGGCTCATCCCCATAGGTATTCCGCACGCAGTCGATGATCTCCAGCGTCTGTTCCGACTGAAAGACAGCGGATACAAAGCATTCCTCCGCGACTTTTCGGAGGACCGCTTCGATTGCGGCTCTGACCTCCCCGACGAAGGTACCGGACGCGTCGGTTTTATAGAGGATATACAGCTCGCCCGTCGCCGTTTCGGTCAGCTCGGTATCAACATTCCCGTTTTCCAGGACAGAAACCTGTAGGGTAAAAGCGCCGTCCAGAATAACCGTATCGTACACCCAGCGGCCTTCCTTTGCCGCAAAGCCAAAGGGAGTAAGCCGGTCGATATCCAGTTTCTTCCGATAAAAGATGTCTTCAAACATTGTGATCCATCCCTCTGGCCTTTGTATTTTTGTTCCACCGCGCCCGATAGAGCATCCGCCCTTATCTTCTCCTTCTCGGCCGTCCGACGGCTTTGGCGGAATTGTTCCGGGCGGCGGTCACCAGCATACCGACCTCCTCGTCGGTCAGCTCCCGGTAATGGCCTGGCTGGAGCATTCCCAGCCGCAGGGTGCCGATTGAAATCCGTTTCAGCCGCGCGACCTCCAGGCCCACCGCCTCGCACATTTTCCGGATCTCCCGGTTGCGGCCCTCGATGATCGTGATCAGCATGACCGTGCGGTTTTCCTCCTCGGTGACGACCCGGACCTCCGCCGGGGCGGTTTTCTTCCCGTCGATCTCGACGCCGGTCGCAAGCGCAACCTGCTGATCCTCGGTGACATGGGCATGGACAGTGACGCGGTAGCACTTGGGAATCTCATGGGAGGGATGGGTGATGAGATTGGCGAACTCGCCGTTGTTGGTCATCAGCAGCAGCCCCTCGGAATTGAGGTCCAGCCGTCCCACCGGGTACACCCGCTCGGGTATATCCGCGACCAGCTCGGAAACGCACTTCCGCCCCCGGTCGTCGCTCATGGCAGTCAGATAGCCGCGGGGTTTATAGAGCATCAGGTAGACGCTGCGCTGCTCGCGGGGGGACGGGATTTTCTCCCCGTTGACGGTGATCAGGTCCCGGTACGGGTCGGCCTTCATGCCGATCGCGGCGGGGTGGCCGTTAATCTTCACCGTGCCCTGTTCAATCAGTTCTTCGGCCTTGCGGCGGGAGCATACCCCGGCATCCGCAATAATTTTCTGTACACGAATTTCCATCGAAATGTTCCTTTCTGTATAAGAGGGAAAGCCCTCGGTTTGCTTCTCAGCAATCGTACTGCATCTATTGTACCATTTCCGGCAGGTGCGCGTCAATGGATAAAACAAAAATCAAAACCCGTACGGGAATGGACAAAAATCCGTCCATCCGGTATAATAGGAAAGAGACCCTAAAAAGAATGGAGACAATCAGACCGTGGATATTTTGCAGCTTTTGGAGAAAAAGGGCGTACAGCTCACAAATCAGCAGCGGCAGGGCCTTTCCCTCGACGGAAGGCCGATGCTGCTGCTGGCGGTGCCGGGTTCGGGCAAGACAACCGTCCTGGTCGCGCGGATTGCCGCCCAGCTTTATGCCGGCATCCCGGCCGGGAAGATCCTCAACCTCACCTTCTCCCGGGAATCGGCCGGAGATATGGCCAGGCGGTTCGGGGCGCTCTTTCCGGAGCTGCCGCCGCCCCGCTTTTCCACCATCCACAGCCTTTGCTATTCCGTCCTGCGGGAGTATGCCGACGCAAACGGCCGGATCGTCCCGGCTCTGACCGGCTCCGGCGGCGCGCCGTCCTCCCTGTCGATCCTGCGGGAGGCGCTCCGGGAAAAATCGAGCGACTTTGTCGAGGAGGAAGATTTGGCCGATGCCTTAAACTGCATTGGCCTGATTAAAAACCGGATGCTTTCCCGCTCGGAAATGGGGGACATCCCCTGCGCGCTGGAGGGGCTGCCGGAGCTTTTTGACCGGTACCAGGCCATCAAAAGCGAAAAGGGGCTGATGGACTACGATGATATCCTCTTATATGCCCTGACCTTTCTGCAAAAGCTCCCCGGGCTGCTGACGCTGTTCCGCAGACGCTATCCCTATATCAACGTCGACGAGAGCCAGGATATCTCGAAGGTGCAGCTGGAAATCCTGCGGCTGCTCTCCCCCGACGGGAAAAACCTCTTTATGGTCGGGGACGAGGACCAGTCGATCTACGGGTTCCGGGGCGCCTATCCGGAAGGGATCCTGGCTTTTGAAAAACAGTTCCCCGGGGCGGTCATCGCCCGGATGGAGGACAACTTCCGCTCCCGTCCGGAAATCCTCTCCCTCTGCGAGGGGTTTATCCGCCTCAACCGGGAGCGGTACGACAAATCCCTGCGGCCCAGCCGGGAAAGCCTTCCGGGCGCGGTGTCCTCCTTCCGCCCGGACTGCCCGGAGCAGGCGATGGAGCGGATTTTACAGGCCGTTGCCGCCCGAAAGGAAGGGGAAACTCTTGGGATCCTCTACCGCAACAGCCTCTCGGCCTTCCCGGTTGCCGACCTGCTCCGGCTGGCGGAGGTGCCCTTTACCGTGACGCCGTCGCCGGTGACGCTCATCCGGTATCATATCAAGACCGCCTGCGACCTGCTGCTGATGGCCGACCAGCCCTTTGACCGGGAGCGGTTCGCGGCGTTAAGCTGCCTTGACCTGAGCAAATCTGTCCGGGACGAGGTCCTCTTCCGGTTTAACGGGGATGTATCGTTTCCCAAGCTGCTGGAAGAATACGGAGACGAAAAAAGCAGGAAACTGGGAAAAATATTGCGTGAAATCAAGGGGCTGGCCCCGGAGAGCGCCCTGAAGCGGATTGAAACGGAACTGAAAACCGGAAAGTTTCTCCTTGCAAAAATGCTCTCTCCCGATGACCCCGCTGCCGCGCTGCGCAGCAGCATCTTCCGTCAATTCTGCCGCCGCACCGGCTCGACCGCCGAGCTGATGGACCGGATCCGCGGACTGGAGAGCCTGCTCAGGAATCCCCCGCGCCCGGACCGGGCCGCCGTGCACCTGTCCACTATCCACTCGGCCAAGGGGCTGGAATTTGACCATGTCCTGCTGCTGGACTGCTGCGAGGGGATCCTGCCGGGCAAGACCGCCCTGGACAAGGCGGGCGGAGAGGAGGCAAACCGCGCCTATTATGAGGAGGTGCGGCTGTTTTACGTGGCGGCCACCCGGGCGCGCGAGACGCTGACCCTTTTCTATCCGGCCGGCTCGGACAAGGGTTTGCAGCCCTCCCGCTTTTTACAGGCATTCCTAAACCCGGAGCGCCCGCCTATCCATCCGGCCGGGCAGACCCTGACCCTGCATCCCGGCGACCGGGTACGGCACCCAAAGCTTGGCTCCGGCAAGGTCGTTTCGATTGAGGGGGACACCATTACGGTCGCTTTTCAAACCGGATGGATCAGCCGAAACCGTGTCCTTTCCCTTTCCTATTGTCTCCAGCAAAACCTGCTGACCCGGGAGGACAGCCCGAAAAGATAAAGATATCCCGATTTTTCGACGAAAATGCATTTTCTTTGTACATTTTAGTCAGAAAAATCGGGATTCCGTTATTTTGAACAGAACTGACTGGTGATCTGGAAAATAGTTTGGAAGATATTATTTTGCAGGTTTTATAAAAACAACTTGCAAAGCCTTTTGTTTTGGTGTATGATAGGAGTACACGAGATTTCCGGAGCCTGCCGCCGATGCGCCGGGGGCAGGCTCTGATCATAGGAAAACAGACGGAAGATATAGAAAACATCCGCCAGAAACGATAATGGAGGTTCTGCTTCAATGACCAGTTACAATGAGATGTCCAAGGAACAGCTGAAAGAGGAGCGCGGCGCCCTGCAAAAGGCTTATGAGGGCTACAAGGCGCTCGGCCTGAAGCTGGATATGTCCCGCGGAAAGCCCAGCACCGAGCAGCTGGACCTTTCGATGGGGATGCTGGATGTACTGAAAAGCACCGACTCGATGATCCTGGAAAACGGGATGGACGCCCGGAACTACGGGCAGCTGGAAGGGATTCCGGAAGCAAGGGCTTTGTTTGCCGAGATCATGGGCATTGACCGGGACGAGGTATTTATCTGCGGCAACTCCTCGCTGAACATGATGTACGACTCGGTTGCGCGGGCGATGGTCTTCGGCTTCCCCGGCGGCGAAAAGCCCTGGGGCCAGCAGAAAAAGCTGAAATTCCTCTGCCCGGTTCCCGGCTATGACCGGCATTTCGGCATCTGCGAGGTTTTCGGCATCCAGATGATCAACGTCCCGATGACCTCCGAGGGGCCGGACATGACGCTGGTCGAGAGCTGGGTCAACAACGACGACACCGTAAAGGGCATCTGGTGTGTGCCCCAGTACTCCAACCCCGACGGTACGACCTACTCGGACGAAACGGTCAGACGGTTTGCAAACCTGAAGCCGGCTGCGGGCGATTTCCGGATTTTCTGGGACAACGCCTACTGTGTCCATCATCTGACCGACGACCATCCCACCGTCCTCAACCTGATGGACGAATGTAAAAAGGTCGGCAGCGAGGACATGGTCATCATGTTCTGCTCGACCTCAAAGATTTCCTTCTCCGGCGCCGGGGTCGCCGCGATCGGGTGCAGCAAGACCAACATGGACCATCTCAAGAGGATTGTCGCGATGCAGACCATCAGCTTTGACAAGCTGAATCAGCTGCGCCATGTCCGTTTCTTTAAAAACCGTGCCGGTGTAGAAGCGCATATGCTCAAGCACCGCGCCCTGTTAAAGCCCCGCTTTGACACCGTGATCGAAACCTTCCACAAGAACCTGGACGACACGGGCGTCGCCGTTTGGACCGAGCCGAAGGGCGGGTATTTTATCTCGGTCGACGTGATGGACGGCTGTGCCGCCAAGGTTATTCAGCTCTGTGCCGAGGCGGGCGTTACCCTGACCGGCGCGGGCTGCGCTTACCCGTACCACAAGGACCCCCGCGACCGCAACATCCGGATCGCCCCCTCCTTCCCGTCTATCGAGGAGCTGAAGCAGGCCGCGGAAATCTTCACGATCTGCTGCAAGCTGGCGGCGGCAGAGAAGCTGCTGGCAATAAACTGATTTCCCCTTAACCTCCTTAGATACACACAGAAAAAGCCGTCAGAGAAGACAAACACCTCTCTGGCGGCTTTTTCGTTTTTCCGGTCCGCCGCGAGCTTGTCTCATGCGGGGCGGCGTTATCTGTTATTTTGACGCGGGGCTTCTATAAGAGCCGCTCATCATTCCGATAAATAATCATACGGATAGCAATCGGCAAAGGTCAGCTCGTCAAGATGCTCTGCGGCATATTCCTCTGTACATTCGGCATATCCCAGCTCCGGCGGTACATAAAATATCCGTCAGGCGGGTGACTTCACCGCTCTCGGAAACTGCGCAGCAGCCGCGGCATCATAAACAACAGCAAACACTTTCTTCCAATGCGTTTGGATATACTCGTCAAATGAATCCGCCTTTTCTGCCGACCAGCTCGTCTCCGTTGCCTGGCAAAGAGCTGCGGCCGTCTCATCTGCAAAAAGGGCGTACAGGCTGCTGCCGGTTTCGCGGGCAAAGCCTTCTTCATAAGCGTGATAACAGGATATTTCCCCACTAAATGCCACAGACCGAACATCTAACCCTTGAAAATAGCTTTCATCTTCATGCGAAGCAGCAAAACGCTCCCGCAGCTGTTCATAGCCGCTCCGCATATCGGAACTCCCGCTCTCATTTTTCACACTGTCTGCATAAAGGAACCGGGCTGAATATGGCACAGCTATCATGAATACCAGCACCACGCCCAAAATGAATATACGCCAATTGACGTTTCGGACTTTCACCACTGCATATACCCCTTATTACGCATAGACCCAACTGTAAATCCACCTGATGTACTCCATATGGAAAATCTTTATCTATATCGGATGATATCATAGAAATTGCATATTGTCAATATACTTTATTTTTCTTAAAAAACATTTTACTTTCATATTTTCATCATAAGAATTGCATTACATAGGAAAGTATGGTAAAATAAAAGTAAGCATTTTCTGATGCATAAAAATGAAAAAACATCCGCATTGGATGAATACGCTGGCGGCTGCTCAGCGGTTATGGAAAGGAAAAAGTTTATATGCGCAACACTTATGAAAGCCCCTTCGGCGCACGTTACGCCTCTAAAGAAATGCAGTACCTCTTTTCCCAGGACAAGAAGTTTAAAACCTGGAGACTGCTTTGGATTGCCCTGGCAAAGGCGGAGCACAAGCTCGGCCTGCCGGTTACCCAGGAGCAGATCGACGAGCTGATCGCCCACAAGGACGATATCAACTATGAGGACGCCGAGGCCAGGGAAAAGCTGGTCCGCCACGACGTCATGAGCCATGTCTACGCCTACGGACTCCAGTGCCCCGGTGCAAAGGGCATCATCCATCTGGGCGCGACCTCCTGCTACGTCGGCGACAACACCGATATCGTCATCATGCGGGACGCGCTCCAGGTCATCCGGAGAAAGGTCATCAATGTGCTGCATAACCTTGCAAAGTTTGCAGACCAGTATAAAAACCTTCCCTGCCTTGCCTATACCCATCTGCAGCCCGCTCAGCTGACGACCGTGGGCAAACGCGCGACGCTCTGGATGAATGAGCTGCTCTATGATCTGGACGAGATCGATTACCGGATCAAAAATCTGAAGCTCCTCGGCTCCAAGGGCACCACCGGCACCCAGGCATCCTTTATGGAATTGTTCGAGGGCGATGTCGATAAGATCAAGCAGATGGACAAATACATCTGCGAGGATATGGGCTTTGACGGCGTTGTCCCCGTCTCCGGCCAGACCTATTCGCGGAAGATCGACGCGGCGATCCTTGCGACCCTCGCCGGCGTCGCGGAATCCGCATCCAAGTTCGCGACCGACCTCAGACTGCTCCAGAACTTCAAGGAGATGGAGGAGCCTTTTGAAAAGAACCAGATCGGTTCCTCTGCAATGCCCTACAAGCGCAACCCGATGCGCAGCGAAAGAATCTGCTCGCTGGCCAGATACATCATCGTCGATATGATGAACCCCGCTTTCACCACCGCGACCCAGTGGTTTGAACGGACGCTCGACGATTCGGCCAACAAGCGGATCGCCGTCGCCGAAGCGTTCCTCGCGACCGACGGTATCCTCGATATTATGCTCAACGTCACCGCCGACCTGGTGGTGTACCCGAAGGTCGTCACCGCCCGCGTGATGAAGGAGCTGCCCTTTATGGCGACCGAAAACATCATGATGCAGGCGGTCAAAAAAGGCGGCGACCGCCAGGAGCTGCATGAAAAGCTCCGTGTCCACTCCCAGGCCGCTGCCCGCGTCGTCAAGGAAGAGGGCGGCGAAAACGACCTGGTGGATCGCGTAGCCAATGACCCGTCCTTTGGGCTGACCAAAGAGGAAATCCTCGCGGAGATGGAGCCGATCAACTTCGTCGGTCGGGCGCCCCAGCAGGTGGAGGAATTCCTCGCCGGCCTGGTTCAGCCCATCCTGGACGCCAACCGGGACATCCTCGGCGAAACCGCTGTCCTGAACGTATAAAATCCGAGCGCCTGCCGGAAACCCTCCGGCAGGCGTTTCTAAAAACGGAGGTATCCCTATGATCAAACTGACTGAAACCGGCGTCTATCTGCTGGACGGCGAAAAGGTTGTCCCGGCATCGGCCTGCGCTTCTCCCTGCCCCGCAGAGGAGGCCAGGGAAAACACCATCGCCTACCAGATTATGCGCGCCCACGACCAAAGCAAAGATAAAAGCAAAATGCGGATCAAATTCGACGCCCTGATGTCCCACGATATCACCTACGTCGGCATCATCCAGACCGCCCGCGCCAGCGGCCTGAAGGAGTTCCCGATCCCCTACGCCATGACCAACTGCCACAACTCCCTGTGCGCGGTGGGCGGCACGATCAACGAGGACGACCACGTCTTCGGCCTGTCGGCGGCC
>CAYWRQ010000043.1:0-19335 GCA_964460915.1 uncultured Oscillospiraceae bacterium | reverse complement strand
ATATTCAACCTACTCAGTTTAATCGGCGGGTTGGCCTTGTTCCTATACGGGATGCACGTGATGGGGGAAGGGCTGACCAAGGTATCCGGCGGCAAGCTGGAGCAGATACTGGAAAAGCTGACCAAAAACCCGTTTATGGCGGTGCTGCTCGGCGCCGCCGTTACGGGCATTATCCAGTCTTCCTCGGCCACAACGGTGATGGTTGTCGGCTTTGTAAACTCCGGCATCATGAAGCTGTCCCAGACGGTCGGCATCATCATGGGCGCAAACATCGGCACGACGGTTACCTCCTGGCTGCTGGCGATGACCAGTATCGAGAGCGACAGCTTTTTTATCCAGCTGCTGAAGCCCTCCTCCTTTTCGCCGGTTTTGGCCGCAATCGGCATGGTCTTTATCATGTTTACCAAAAATGAGAAAAAACATGATCTGGCGCAGGTGTTTTTGGGCTTTACCATCCTGATGACCGGTATGTCCGCCATGAGCGACTCGGTGAAGCCGCTGGCCAATATCCCTGAGTTTACCGGTATCCTGACGATGTTCCGAAATCCGGTGCTCGGCTTAGTGGCCGGAGCCGTTTTGACGGCGGTGATTCAGTCCTCGTCCGCGTCCATCGGTATCCTGCAGGCGCTGTGCGTGACCGATTCGATTACCTACGCGGCCGCGCTGCCGATTATCATGGGACAAAATATCGGGACCTGCGTGACGGCGCTTCTTTCGAGCATCGGCGCTTCTAAAAATGCCAAACGGGCGGCTTTGATCCACCTGTACTTTAATGTTATCGGCACATCTCTCTTTATGATCGGGTTTTATACGGTCAACGCTTTTGTGGATTTTCCCTTCCTCTCCGAAACCGCCGGCTCCTCCGGCATTGCCGTCATCCATTCCTGCTTCAATATCGCCGCAACCCTTGTCCTGATGCCCTTTGGCAGATGGCTGGAAAAGCTGGCGATTATGACGATCCGGGACGATGAGCAGATCGAGGTTGTGAGTGATTTCCAGGCCTTGGACGACCGCTTTCTTTCCAATCCTGCTTTTGCAATCGAACAGGCAGTCCATGTAACCAATAAGATGTGCGAGATTTGCAGGACAGCCCTTTTGGGCGCTTTTGACCTGATTGAAGGGGAATATAATGAAGGAGCGGAACAGCAGATTGAGGCCCTGGAAAAAAAGGTCGATCATTATGAGGACAAGCTTGGCACCTATCTGGTCAAGCTCTCCCGCTATGAGCTGTCCGAGGAGGACAGCCAGAGAATTTCGATCCTGCTCCATTCGATTGGCGACCTGGAGCGGATGAGTGACCATTCGGTCGAGCTGGCCCGTTCCGCAAAGGAAATGTCGGAAAAGGGGCTGTCTTTTTCGGATACGGCGAAGGCGGAGATCGGGGTTTTCTCTGCGGCGCTGCGGGATATTGTGAGCAGGACCAGCGCGGTCTTTGAAACATCAGACGTACGGCTTGCCGCCACGGTCGAGCCGCTGGAGCAGGTCATCGATGATCTCAACGCGGAAATTAAGAAAAACCATATCGAGCGGTTAAAGAAAAATGAGTGTTCGATGGAGATGGGCTTTATCCTGGCGGATATTTCGACCTGCTATGAGCGGATCGCCGACCACTGCTCCAACCTGGCCGTCTGTCAGATTCAGGTGCCGAAGGGCGAATACGATACCCATGAATACCTGTATGGCGTCAAGCACAAAAACGAGGAATTTGACCGCGCGAAAAGGGATTTTGCCGCCCTTTATCGTCTTGTGTGACGGTATAAAACATGGTATACTGAAAATAGATCGCGGTGCTGTCCCCGTCTGTAAGGCAGGGCGGGACGCGGGCCGATGGATGATTCCCCGGCCGTGAGAAAGGAAACTTTTCAATATGCAGACTATTTATATCGTAGAAGACGACCGCAACATCCGTGAAATTGAGATGCTCGCGCTGAAAAACAGCGGCTACCGGGTACAGGGCTTTGAGACGGCAAAGGATTTTTATCTTGCTTTGTCCGAAAAGCTGCCGACCCTCGTCCTGCTGGACATTATGCTCCCGGATGAGGACGGGATTTCGGTTTTGCAGACCCTCCGCCGCCGGGTCGATACCCGCAGGCTCCCGGTGATCCTGGTGACGGCAAAGGGGGAAGAAATCGATAAGGTGCGCGGCTTTGACAGCGGGGCCGATGATTATATCGCAAAGCCCTTCGGGGTTATGGAGATGATTGCGCGGGTCAAAGCGCTGATCCGCCGGAGCGCCTCGGAGGAGAGCAAGTTCCTGACGCTGGGGAACGTTTTCCTGGACGGGGAGAAGCGGATGGCCTATGTCGGTGACCGGCCGGTTGAGCTGACGCTGAAGGAATATGAGCTGCTTCGTTTGCTGATGCTGAACAAAGGGATCGTCCTCTCCCGCGATCTGATTATGGAGCGGGTCTGGGACGGGTACGAAAGCGAATCCCGGACGCTGGATATGCATATCAAATCCCTGCGGAAAAAGCTGGGCGAATCGTCTTCGATGATCCGGACGATGCGCGGGGTCGGGTATATTGCGGAAGCGCCGTCGGAAGAAAGCTCTGCCAAGGGATAAGTGGAGGGCATATGAAGAAAAAAATCAATGGATATATGATGCTGTTGGCAGGGCTGGCGATTTCGATTACGGTAGTCCTGCTTTCCCTTGTCTTTTACAGTGGTTTCCGGGAGCAGGTGATCTACGATTTGCGGATGACCTGTGCGCTGCTGTCGGATATGTACGACGCGTCCGACCACTACCTGGAAGCCGCCAGCAAAGGAGTGACCGACCTCCGCATCACCCTGATCCGGCCGGACGGGACCGTCGTGTACGATTCCTTTACCGATGCCGGTTCCCTCGGCAACCACCTGGACCGTCCGGAAATTCATGAAGCGCTGGAAAAAGGGGAGGGGATTTCGGTCCGGGAATCGGATACGATGCGCCACGACACCTATTACTACGCGATGGTCCTTTCGGACGGATATCTGATCCGGATTGCCCGGGAAGCGGGGAGCCTTTGGAATTTCCTGCTTTCGGCCATTCCGCCGGTTCTTTTGGCGCTGCTGCTATTGCTGGTGATGTCGGCCATTATGGCGCATCTGCTGACCAACCGCCTGGTGCGCCCGATTGAGGAAACCGCCCGGAACCTGGAGCAGCCTTCCTATCCGTCGGTTTATCCGGAAATTGAGCCGTTTATCTCGACGATCCGCAGCCAGCATGAAGAGCTGAAGAGGACCTCCGATTTCCGCCGGGAGTTTACGGCGAATGTTTCCCATGAGCTGAAAACGCCGCTGACCTCCATTTCCGGCTATGCGGAGCTGATGGAAAACGGGATCATCGGAGCCGATGAGGTTCCGCATTATGCCCGCGAGATCCGTTCCGGCGCCACCCGGCTGATTACGCTGATTAATGATATTATCCGCTTGTCCCAGCTGGACAGCCCGGTGTTGGAGGTCATTTTTGAACAGGTCAATCTTTATGCCGTCGCGAAAAAGGTAGTGGAATCCTTGCAGGTCAACGCCGGTAATCAGCAGGTCACGCTGACGCTGACCGGCTCCGATGCTCTCATCTGCGGCAACCGCGGGATGCTCGAGGAGCTTATCACCAACCTTTGTGACAACGCGGTCCGCTATAATTATAAGGGCGGTGCCGTCCGGGTATCGGTTGTGCCGCTCAAGGGCCGGGTCATTTTGGCCGTACAGGATACCGGCATCGGCATCTCGAAGGAAGACCAGGCGCGGGTTTTCGAGCGCTTTTACCGGGTCGATAAAAGCCGCTCCAAGGAAACCGGCGGCACGGGTCTGGGGCTTTCGATCGTCAAGCATATTGTCGCAAAGCACGACGCCGATATCAAGCTGGAGAGCGAGCTGGGGAAGGGGACGAGCGTCCGGGTCACGTTCTATACCGACCGCTGAGCAATCCGGGATTTGACAAAACAGCAAAAATGATGTATAATAAGACCAGTTAAATAACAGACTTAAACGACACACGTAATACCTTTGGTATGTAAATCTGATCACGGAACGGAAGTCACGTATTGGATCAATGCCAGGATTGCGTGGGTCGTTTTTTGCGCTGTTTTTTAACGAAAAAAATAAAGGAGAGAATTTTTCATGCCAAGAAATCAGTTTCAGAGGATGGTTTTTGCCTTCCTGACCGTCGTCATTACGGTACACGCCTACGTCTTTTACAGCTTGTACGTGGTCAACGGGAACACCCTAAAAACGGTGACCGGGGCTTCCAGCGTATTGGGCGCAATCGATGCGCAGGGGGGCGTATATATGTGCGGGCGCTTTGTGCCGGTTTGGGCCATTGTGCTGACGGAGTTTTGCCTGGCATACCTGTTGGAGGTGATTATGGGGAGCCCATGTTCCTTTCGGCTGGCGGCAAAGGTTTTTGACCCGCAGAAGACCCACCATATGATTTTGGAATCCGCGATTATCTGCGCGACCGTCGGGCTGATGTGCCCGGCGATGAGCTTTATCGCGGCATGGCTGTATTATCCCTATTATGAGGGGTTCAGCCTTTGGACGCTGCTTGCGAACTGGCTGAAGCTGGTCTGCCTGAACTTTCCCTTTGCCTTTTTCAGCCAGCTTTTCTTCATCCAGCCCCTGGTGCGCACGCTGTTTAAGCTCTTTTTCCGCAGGGATCTCGCAGCCCGCGCCCAGTGAGTTCTTTTCGGTTGGAAAGGGGATCCCGGCCGACCTGTACCCTTTTTTGTAAAAAAAGTTTTAGGGAAATATGGCCGGTATGAAAATAAATTTCAAATTTAATCTCGGTAAATTATGGCTTTCTGAATCCTGTGTGAAAACTGGGTGAAGAAGGCCTATTTGCTTGCAAAGACTGCAATATTGTGCTATAATTAGTTTCGGTTTGATGCGTCTGATTTAGATATAGTGCTGTATGGCATTGCAGCGCGAAACCGTCACAAATGCGGATGAACCGCTTTTGAATAATCTCTATAAGAAATGGAGTTTTTGGAATGATTGAGGTAAAAAACCTCACCAAGTATTACGGGGATAAGCATGCCGTCGACGGCATCAGCTTCTCGGTAAAACAGGGTGAAATTTTAGGGTTTCTCGGCCCCAACGGCGCCGGTAAATCCACAACGATGAATATCCTGACAGGATATATCTCCTCCACTTCCGGCGAAGTCAAAATCGGGGATTATGATATCCTTGAAAACCCAATTGAAGCCAAGCAGAAGATTGGCTATCTGCCGGAGCAACCTCCTTTGTACATGGATATGACTGTACAGGGATATCTCAGCTTTGTGTATGACCTGAAGAAATGCAAGATTCCGAAAAAGCAGCATATTGACGATGTGTGCAGAAGAGTACGGATTGATCACGTTCAGAAACGGGTTATTAAAAACCTCTCCAAAGGTTACCGTCAGCGCGTCGGTTTAGCACAGGCCCTGATCGGCAACCCAGAGGTTCTGGTTCTGGATGAGCCTACGGTAGGTCTTGACCCAAAGCAGATCATCGAAATCCGTGATTTGATTAAGGTTCTCGGTGAGCGTCATACGGTAATCCTTTCCTCTCACATTCTGTCAGAGGTACAAGCAGTATGTGATCGTCTGGTTATTATCAACGACGGCAGGATTGTAGCCGACGATACGGCGGAGAACTTGACTCGGAAGCTGTCAAAGGATTTCCGGTACATCATCCGTGTAGAAGGTCCGCAGGAGGATGTGCAAAAGGTTCTCAGCACGATTCCTGGTATGAAGGAGGTTCTGTACAATGGTGAAAAGGAGCCAGGCGTGCATGAATTTAGCTTGGAGTCGGATCCGCTGGTTGATATCCGGCGAGAGATATTCCATCGGATTGTCAACCGCAATTGGATAATCCTGTCTTATAAGTCAACGGAAATGACGCTGGAGGATATCTTCCTGCAACTAACCACAGGAGATGCTTCTGCGGTGGAAATGACTCTTGCCAATGCGCAGGAGAAAGAAGAAGCCGTCTCTGAGCAAGAAGAGGAGGCCATTCAAGAGCAGAAAGATATTGCCGAGGTTGAGGTCATCAATTTTGAAACCGGCGTAGTGGAAGATATCGCTGCTTCTGATGGTCCCTCCGAATATGTGGAAGGGTTTGATACTAAAGCAACGGAAGATGCTGCAAATGTAACGAAAGAAAATGGAGGTGAGGAATAATGCTGGCCATTTTCAAAAGAGAGTTTACCTCTTATTTTACAAGTCCGATGGGGTATGTTTTCCTGGCAGTATTTTATTTCTTTTCTGGTATGTATTTTTCTATGATTTTAAAATACAATACCACGGATATTACGTATGTATTTTCTTATCTGTTTGAAGTTCTGATGTTTATCATTCCTTTGCTCTGTATGCGACTAATGTCGGAAGAAAAGAAGCAAAAGACAGATCAGCTTTTGATAACTAGTCCTGTTTCGATTACTGGTTTGGTTATTGGGAAGTTTCTGGCAGCATTGGCAATTTATGGTATTGCCCTAGCTGTCACGATCGTTTATGCGATTATCCTTTCTTTCTTTGCCTCTCCTGAGTGGGCAGTTGTCATCGGCAATATCTTTGGCTCTTTGATCATGGGGGCTGCCATGATTGCAATTTGTCTGCTGATTTCTGCCTGCACGGAAAGCCAGATCATAGCGGCAATCGGTGGTCTTGCAGCTATGCTATTTTTGTGGATGATTGAAAGTGTTGCCTCACTGTTGCCGGACTCTGTATCATGGCTGGGCAATGTTCTGACGCAGCTGTCCTTCTCATCTAGATATGACAATTTTTGCTCTGGTATTCTGAATATCAGTGATGTTTTGTTCTATATCAGTGCAATTGTCATCTTTTTATTTTTCGACGTCCGCATCATTGAAAAGAGACGCTGGAGTTGAGTATGACTTTGAATAATAGGAAAGGAACAGCCTGAAGATGAATAAGGAAAAGAAAGTAAAAGAGCCAAAGGCTCCAAAAGAGCATAAGGTTCCAACGGCTAAGGATTTACATCGTAGTCGCAGTTTCCGTCACGGCACAATGGCAACTGTATTGTCGGTTTGTTTTGTAGCCGCAATCGTACTGATCAATGTAATTGCTTCTATCCTAGTCGATCGCTATCCGATTACGGTAGATTTGACAAGCAACAAGGTCTTTGAAATTTCGGACGAGTCAATTGACTACATTCAGAACATTGATAAAGATATCAATGTCTATGTTCTGGCCACCGAGGAAGATTTTGCAAACAATAACAAGTATTATCAGCAAGCCAATACTGTCATCAACAAATATGCTTTGTATTCAGACCATATTCACATTTCTTACATTGATATCTATACGGATGTTGATTTCGCAGGGCAGTATCCGAATGAGACTCTGTCCTATGGTCAAGTTTTATTGGATTGTGAAGGTCGTTACCAGGTGTTGACTGCTTACGATCTGTTTGACGTTAATGAACAATATGGTTCGATCGAGTCTTCTACAACTGAGCAAGCTATGACTGGTGCCATTATGAACCTTACGGATTCCAATCCAATTAATGTTGTTTTTCTGACTGGTTTTGGAAGCAATAACCGCACCGATGCTTCCAATCTAAAATCGATTCTGACCAACAATGGATATTTGACCTCCGAGATTAATTATCTTTCTGAAGATATTCCGGAGGAAGCCGATGCAGTCGTTCTTTGTTCGCCGACTTCGGATTTGACTTCAGAACTGGCAGATAAGCTGTCGCTCTGGCTAGAAAATGACGGCGATTTTAATCATACACTGCTCTATTTTGCGGACGGATCCCAGCCCTCCCTGCCGGTTTTGGAAGGCGTACTGGAGGAATGGGGAATTGGCGTAGAATCCGGATACCTGGCCGAGACCGATCAGAGTCATGTATACAACAGCTACACCTATCTGCTGGCAGAATATCAGGAGAATGACATAATAGATGCCACAACGGATAAACCGATTTTGATGCCCAACGCTAAGCCACTCAGTGTGCTATGGGAAAATAATTCTAACCGTTATGCCCAGACGATTCTTTCGACTTATTCCAGCGCTGTTATTGTCCCGGAAGACGTTGATGAAAATTGGCAGCTTTCAGATGGGGAACAGGACAGCTATGCTCTTGGTGTCCTTGGTTGGCGTCTTGCTTACCAAGGGACTGTCGCACATACCTCCTATGTGGCTGCTTTTGGCTCGATGGATATGACCAACTCGGTCTTCACCTCGATGTCCGCCCTGAATAACGGCGAATATCTGATCCAGCTGATGAATGAGATGACCGGCAAGGAAGCGGGCATCACGATCGTCGGCAAAGAGCTTGGCACCGAGACGCTTGGCATCAGCGCCGGGCAGGCGAATGTGATCGGCGGCTTCTTCCAGTACGCGCTGCCTGTAATCGTCATTGTGGTCGGCGTAGTCGTCTGGGTACGCAGGAGGAACAAGTAAAGATGGCCGCGAAAATGAGTAAAAAAGTACGCAATTTGATTATTGGCGCCGTGGTCCTGCTGCTGCTGATCGCCGCGCTGGTAATCCTGCTGTTGAACCCGAAGGAGACAGAGGAGCCTTCCGAAGAATCTTCTACGGTTTCCAGCACAACCGTTTCCCTCGTCGAATCGGAAGCGGATACCGTGAAGGAGATCACGGTGACGAACCCTATCGGTTCTTATACGATTGAACGCATCAGCGAAGCTACAGAAGACGAGAAAGCAGTTTATGCGATCGCGGAGCTGGAAGGCTTTACGGAAAACACCTCCGAGTATTCGACGCTGATCGGTCAGTTCTGCAATTTCAGCGCATCCCGCCTGATTGAGGAAAACGCGCCGGACATCGGGAAATACGGCCTGAGCTCACCTTCGTATACGGTCACGTTGGTTTACGACGACGGTACAAAGCATGAGTTCCGGATTGGCAACCAACTTCCTACAGGAAGCGGCTATTATATGATGCTGGATGACGATGATAACGTGTATGGTATGGTAGAATCCAAGATGGAACGTCTGAATTATTCAGCACTGGATTATATGGATAAAAATGTAATCGATGTATGGTCTTCTTATACCGACGACGAGGGAAATGAAGTTACCGAGCCGGTTATTGATTATCTGCAGGTAACCGGAGGAACCTTGGGAGATGAGGTATTTAAGATCATACCGCTGACCGCTGATGAGCTGGCTTCGACCGCTTCTTCCTATGGTTCCAACTACAGGATTGTCAGCCCCGTTGAGGCGGATATGAAATACAAATCAAATGAGCAAGGTGAAGATGAGAATTTGGTTTATACTACCGGACTGCAAAGCCTTGAGGCTGATTCGGTAGTTGCGATCTATCCTAACGAAGAGGATTTTGCTTCTTTTGGGTTGGCTGATCCTTATTGCACAATTTCTTTCAGTCGAGATGGTACGGAGCATTGTTGGATAATCGGAAACGAGACGTCGACAGCTGATGGCTCTCCAGCGCATTATTTCTATAGTGATGACCAAGAGGTAATCTATGAGGTTGCGGATGAAGATCTCCCTTGGATTTCAATCGATATTGAGGATATGTTTTCCAGTCTGGTGTTGCTCCCATATATTGATGATGTGGAAAAAATCGATCTAATAATTTATGATCAGACCTATACCTTTGAGATTGACGCCGCTGCGGATGAGGACAGCGATATTGTTCCACATCTGGATGGGAAAGAAGTTGACCTCTCACAATATCGTAAGATGTATCAGTACTTCCTTGCTGCTCCCGCAGAGGGAATCAATCGAAGTGAAGAAGAGGGCACCTTGATTGCAAGCTTTACCTATCATTACCGTGAAGGCGGCAGCGATACGGTTGAGCTGTTCGACCTTGGAAACCGCACCTGTGTTTTGTCCATCAACGGCAACAGGCAGTGGACGACAAGAATCGCGTATGTCCAGCATATGCAGTCGAATATAGAAAAGCTGCAAAACGGTGAAACCCCGTCGCTGGATTATTAATGGAATCAAAAATCGCACGCTGGGGTACAGCGTGCGATTTTTTGATGCAGAGAGCGGTTTATGAGCGTCCTTTTTCATTTCTATCTGTATTTTCCCTATGTTTTGTTCGGTCGCCCTCATTTATGTTGTCATTTCTGTTGTATTGACATTTGATGCCATTCATGGTATAATATATGTAAGTTGCAACTGCAACTAATTTAAAAAGGAGTGCGATTTTTTCATGTCACAGGCTGTTGCCGGAAAGAACGATTTTTCTAAAGGAGCTGTTTGGAAAAATATCCTTTCCTTGTCGATTCCGCTGACCGTAGCGCAGCTGGTACAGCTTTGTTACAATATCGTCGACCGGATTTATATCGGTCACCTGCCCGGCTCGTCCAGCCTGGCCCTGACCGGTTTAGGCCTGACCTTTCCGATCATCACGATTATTACCGCATTTACCAACCTTTTTGGCGCCGGGGGAGCGCCGCTCTGCTCGATTGCCCGCGGGGAGGGGGACGAGAGAAAGGCCCAGAAAATCATGGGAAATTCCTTCTTTATGCTGATCGCAACGGGGATTGTGCTGATGGTAATCTGTCAGCTGCTGAAAAGGCCGATCCTTTATCTGTTTGGGGCCAGCGATGATACCTATCCATATGCGGCGGCCTATCTGTCGATTTACCTGATGGGTACCCTTTTTGTGATGATCAGCATCGGCATGAACAATTTTATCAACGCCCAGGGCTTTGGCCGCACAGGGATGATGACCGTGTTGGTAGGGGCCGTCATCAATATCGTGCTGGATCCTTTGTTTATCTTTGTTTTTCATATGGGCGTACAGGGCGCCGCGCTGGCTACCGTTATTTCCCAATTTGTCTCGGCGATGTGGGTGCTTCGTTTCCTGACCGGCAGAAAGGCCCTTTTCACCTTAAAGATTTCCGCCATGAAGCCGGAATGGAAGCTCATTGGCCGGATTACCGGGCTTGGAATGTCCGGGTTTGTGATGGCGGTTACCAACGGCCTGACGCAGATTGCCTGCAACCGGATGCTGGGGATATTCGGCGGCGACAATTATATTGCGATTATGACGGTCCTAAACTCGGTGCGGGAGATTTTTATGCTCCCTTTGAACGGGATCACCCACGGCGCCCAGCCGGTGCTGGGATTTAACTACGGGGCGAAGGAGTACGGCCGCGTCCGCCAGGGTGTCCGTTTTACGACGGCGATTACGATCATCTATACGGTCCTTGCCTGGATCATTGTAATGCTGATTCCGGGAACCTTTATTCGTATGTTTTCCAGCAATCCCGCTTTGTTGGAAGAAGGGGTGCGCTCCCTTAAAATCTTCTTTTTCGGCTTTTTCTTCATGGCGTTTCAGGTCAGCGGACAGGCCACCTTTGTCGGCCTGGGGAAATCCAAGCAGGCGGTTTTCTTCTCCCTTTTGCGGAAGGCGTTTATCGTTGTGCCGCTGACCATTATTCTCCCGCAAATCGGCGGGCTGGGCATCGACGGGGTTTTCCTCGCGGAGCCGATCTCCAATTTCACCGGCGGACTGCTGTGCTTTATCACGATGATGTGTACCGTTTACCGTCAGATGAAGCGGGAAGAACAGCTCTCCGTCCAAGCAGCGAAATAAAACAGACATAAAACAAGCCCGGTTGGGGAATCCCCGCCGGGCTTGTTTAGATGAATCAGATTGGATTAGAATTTTGCGTTTTCCAGATAGCCTAGGACGCCGCTGATAGACTTTTCCACATTTCCGGGGACAAAGGGGTTGCGCAGGCCGGCGTAATCGAGGGTAGCAAAATACCCTCTGGTACCGCCGCTGCGGCAGAGCTTCAGATAGCCTTCCCAAGCCGCCTTATGATCCTGCAGCATCCAGGTAAAGAATTCAAACGCGCAGGTCTGTGCAAGGGCGTAGTCGACGTAGTAGAACGGATACATGAAGATATGCTGTTTCTGCATCCAGAAGCCGCCCTCCTCGAGGAACTCGACGCCGTCGTAATCTCTCCAGGGCAGGTATTTCTGTTCAATCTCATGCCAGACCTTGCGGTACTCTTTGCCGGTCATTTCGGGGTTTTCATAGACCCTGTGCTGGAATTCGTCAACCGCGCACATATAAGGCATTGCGGCCAGGGAATCGACCAGATGGATATAGCGGTATTTGTCCGCTTCGCCTTCAAAGAACAGGTTCATCCAGGGGAAGGTAAAGGTTTCCATCGACATGGAATGGATCTCGTTGATCTCGGAGGTCGACCAGACGCAGGAATCGACCGGAATGCAGCGGGACGCAACGTAGGCTTCAAAGGCATGGCCCGCTTCGTGGGTCAGCACGTCGGTGTCGGCGGCGGTGCCGTTAAAGTTGGAGAAGATAAAGGGCGCTTTTTCGGTGGGGATGCTGGTGCAGTAGCCGCCCAGCCGTTTTCCGGGCTTGGTTTCGAGGTCGAACAGCTGGTGTTCCACCATAAAGTCAAAGAACTCCTTGGTTTCCGGGGAAAGCTCGCCGTACATCTTCTGCGCCGCGTTGACCATGAAATCGCGGTCGCCATGGGGATTTGCGTTTCCTTCGGGGAAGAGGATCGTTTCGTCATAATAACGGAGCTTGTCTACGCCCAGGCGCTCTGCCTGCTGGGCACGAAGCTTCGCGACGGCAGGGGTCACAACCTCCAAAACCTGTTTGCGGAAGGAAGCCGCCTCGTCGGGTCCGTAATCGGTGCGGCCCCTGGAGAGGTATGCGTAGGGGATATAGCTGTCATAGCCCATCTTCTTGGCCATCTTGACGCGGAGCTGGACCATGCGGAAATACACGTCGTCCAGCTGGTCGGCAACGCCTGCGTACAGCTTTGCCCATTCATGGTAAGCAGCTTTTCTCTCCTCACGGTCCGGGCTTTCCATATGGCGGAGCAGGCCGTAGAAGTTGCAGCGTTCACCTCTGAAATCAACCGTGCAGACAGCGACAATCTTGGAATACTCGTTGACCAGCTGTGCTTCTTCGATCAGTTCCTCGGCGATTTCAGGGCTTTCCACCTTAAGATGGTTTTCAGCCTGGACAAAAATACGGTCGCCGAATTCCGCGGCGAACTGCTCCCGGTAGGGACTTGCCAGGAACGCCTCGTTCCATGCCTTCTGGGCGGGGATCAGGCCGGGCATCTCATGGTTGAAGACCTTGCGTTCTTCCGAATAGAACGTGTCCTCGGTATTAATGTCGGAACGAATGGAAGAGATCGTACCCATCGTACGCAGCTGGCGGTTCAGCTCCTGCTGCTTAAAGAACAGTTCCCGCATCTCCTCATAGGAAGAAGCTTCTTTTAACTGCTTGGTCAGGGCGTTCAGGTCATCGCTGAAGGCCTGAAAATCCGGCCGGGTGTAGTGTAGTTCTGCAAATGTTTTCATCCGAATATTCATTCCCTTTCTCATAATTTTACGCAAGGCAGGAAAACCTCACGCAATCATCTTCATTATAGCACGAAATGCAGGATTTGTCATCTAATTTTTTCAATCCTGTACAGTGGGGGATCGGCGGCCGGTACCACGCAGAAAGAAAATTGGCAAAATCTGCGCAGAAAAGCCCTTGCGAGTTGTATACGGATTATGCTATAATAATAGCAGTTATTCTATGCTCCGGGTTGGAGCGGGAAAGGAAATGTAAAATGGATTATGAGAAATCCTGCGGTGCCGTTGTATTCCGCAAATACCACGGCAATACGGAACTGCTGCTGATTAAACATACAATTGGCGGCCATTGGTCTTTTCCGAAAGGCCATGTGGAACCCGGTGAAACCGAGGAGGAAACGGCTTGCCGGGAGGTTTTGGAGGAAACGTCGATCCATATTGACATCTGCCCCGGTTTTCGGGAGGTTGTGTCCTATTCCCCGAAGCGGGATGTGACGAAGGATGTCATCTATTTCTTAGGGCGCGCCCGCAATTTTGACTATGTCCCGCAGGCCAGCGAGATCGCCCAGATCAAATGGGTCGAGGTCAATTTGGCTCATTCCTTTTTGTCGTACGATAATGATAAACAACTGGTAAACCATGCCCGCCCGTTAATCCGCGATCTGGTCTGAACCTGATTCAGAAACCGTTTCGCTTATATGTTTATGTCTGCTTTTTCGTTCCCGGTATAGACAAGCGTTTATCTGCCGGGGACAGGGAAGGAAAGGAGTGTTTTGTCATGAAGCTAATTGTTGCGAAAGATTACGGGGATATGTGCGCAAAGGCTGCACGGGTTTTTGCGGCCGAAGTGACCCTCAAGCCGGACTGCGTTTTCGGGCTGGCAACCGGCTCGACGCCGGTCGGGATGTATCAGGAACTGATTGCGAAGTACGCGGAAGGGAAGCTGGATTTTTCCCGCGTCCGTACGGTTAACCTGGACGAGTACGCCGGCCTTAGCGGAAATCATCCGCAAAGCTATCGGTATTTTATGGACCATACGTTATTTGACCATATCAATCTGCCGAAAGAACAGACCCTTGTCCCGGATGGGATGGCGGCCGATCTGCAAAAGGAATGTGAACGGTATGAGCGGCAGATCCGTGCGCTGGGCCGGGTGGATATCCAGCTGCTCGGGATTGGCCAGAATGGGCATATCGGCTTTAACGAGCCGTCTGACTCATTCCCGGATGCGACCCATGTGACCGATCTGGCCGAAAGCACGATCCGGGCCAACGCGCGGTTTTTCAGTAGGATTGATGAGGTGCCGAAGCAGGCGATCACGATGGGGATCGGCACGATCTTACGAGCCGGCAAAATCGTGTTGATGGCGGGCGGCGCGGCGAAGGCAGAGACGCTTTACCGGATGATGTTTGGGCCGGTTACGCCCCAGCTGCCGGCATCCATCCTCCAGTTCCATTCGGACGTGCTGGTGTACGCGGATGAGGAAGCGGCGTCGATGATTTTGGAAAAGGCGCCGGACGAGAAGCTCAATGCGCTGCGGATGGGCAGCGGAATTTGATTCTGTGAACGAACAAAACGGCGTTCTTTCCTGTAAAAGATAATCCCTTTACAGGAAAGAACGCCGTTTTGTTGATCCATGTATGTTATCCATCTACCCGGTTTTCCCATTTTCCATCGCAAAACGCAAAGACATTTTGGATCGCGATATCCATCAGCCGCCCTCTGGCCGCATGGGATGCCCAGGCAATATGCGGCGTCAAAATACAGTTCGGCGCCCCCAGCAACGGGGAGTCCGCCGCCATCGGCTCCATCCCCACGACATCGGCCGCAAAAGCGGAGAGCTTGCCGCTTCGAAGGGCGTCCGCGACCAACGCTTCATCGACCAGCGGCCCGCGGGCAGTGTTGATCAGGATGGCGCCGTCCTTCATTTTTGCAAGGTTTTCCCGGCCGATCAGCCCGGTATTTTTGGCCGTCAGCGGACAGTGGAGGGACAGAATATCCGCTTGTTCCAGCAGCTCCGGGAGAGTCCGGTATTCTGCCGGGAAGGGAAGGTCTTTGGGCGTGCGCGAATAATAGAGCACCCTCATCCCGAAGGCGTCCGCCAGCTTTGCCGCCGCCTGTCCGATCTGCCCCATGCCGATGACGCCGAAGGTTTTGCCCGATAGCTCGATCTGCGGGTAGCTCCAATAACAAAAGTCCGGGCTTTGCACCCATTTGCCGTCCTGCACTTCCCGGGAATGTGCCCCAATATGGTGGCATACCTCCAGCAGCAGCGCCATTGTAAACTGTGCGACCGCCTGGGTCGAATAGGCGGGGACGTTGGTCACCGCGATCCCGTGCTCTTTCGCGGCGGCCGTATCGATGACATTGTACCCCGTTGCCAGAGCGCCGATATAGTGCAGCCGGGGACAGCTTTCGATCATTTCCCGGGTAATCGGGGTTTTGTTGGTCAGGATGATGTCCGCGTCCCCGATTCTTTCGCGGATCAGATGGGCAGGCGTCCGGTCGTAAACGGTAACCGGCCCGAGTGTCTCCAGCGGTTCCCAGCTGAGATCGCCGGGGTTTAAGACCAGGCCGTCCAGAATGACAATTTCGTGCATCAAGCAATTTTCCTCTCTTTATGATAAGATACAATCAGCCGAAAAACTTCATCAGGATTTCCGCGAAAACCTGATGCCCGGCGGGGGTGGGGTGATTCTGCCCGTTGGCCAGCAGCCCTTTGACCGGATGGCCCAGCGCCACAAAATCTTGCCATACGGCATAGGCGTCCGCCAGGCAGACGTTTTCCTCGGCCGCAATTTTCCGGATCATCCCGACCCGTTCTTCCAGCGGTTCGCCCGCAGGGAAGGGGGAATCCTCCAGCCATTCCATGTTCGGGGTCATCAGGATGATATCCGAAACGGTTTCCGTTTTGATTCTGCGGACAATCCTGCGGAGGGACTCGGCAAACAGCCGGTTGCTGCCCATTTCCGGCCCCCAGTTGAGCGAACCGTTGATAATCGTCAGGTCGGGCTGATGGGAGATGACGTCGCGGGAGAGCCGCGCTTCCATCCCCAGGATGGTGTCGCCTGCGATGCCGGAGTTGATCACGCTGACCGAGGTCGCTTCATACCGGTCGGACAGCCGCTCCCGGAATTTTTCCGGATAGCTTTCCCGTTCGTCCACCGCCTCTACCGCCTTTCCGGCCTTGATAAACGCGGGGAAGTCGCTGAAATCCCGCACCAGCATTTCAAAGTGCCCGGCGGTTACACTGTCGCCCAACGCGACAATGAGCGGGTTTCTCCGTTCCAGGCCGGTGCGGTCGTGGCCGTATTTGGTCAGTCCGCCGACGAAGCCGGTATTGTGTTTCATGACCTTCAAGAAATGTTCCGGTGAGCCGGTGGTGCAATTTTCATGCTCCAGCGCATAGGCGATAAATTCTTTCGCCAGCGGCGTTTCAATTCTGGTTTTCATATGCTAGACCATCCTTTCTCATGAGGTTTTCTGTCCGATGTACATCGCGTGCTCAGAATAGGCAAGCAGCTCCGGCGCTTCGAGCAGCCTTTTGGCGACCTCCATCCAGCAATCGATTTCTTCCCGTGAACGGTTCATAAGATCCGGTTCCTGCACCGACAGGATTCCTTCCTGCCCGAACAGATGGAGCTTGCGGAGCGGGAACTGCTCCATAAACGGGAGGATATTGCGGGGATGGGTGAAGCGGGAGGCAGTGAAGGAGGGACCGGTGTAGTCGCGGCCTTCTAAAATGTCGTCCACCAGCTTTGCCGAATCCGGATTGCCTTTGATGTCGCCGAGGATCCGCCCGGCATGGTTTAGATCATATAAAATCCCGGCAAAATCCATAATAAAGGACACGTATAGGTTTCCGCCGGTTTTTAGATGGGTCAGTGCCTGCCGTACCGCCCGGACCCGCTCACCCTCTTCCACCAGATGGTAGAGCGGCCCCATCAGCAGTACATGGTCATACTCGCCCAGCCCCAGTTCATCCAGCTCCAGGCAGTTGGCTGCATGAGACTGAAACACTGCGCCCGCTTCATCCGCTTTTGCCCGCGCCAGCTCGATGTTTCCGTCCGATAAATCGACCAGCGTTACATCGCAGCCCATCTTTGCAAAGTGGATGGCGTATCTTCCCGGGCCGCCGCCGATATCGAGCACCCGGTCGCCCGGCTTAATATACTTTTCCAGCATGAACAGGGTCAGGGGCAGTTCAAAGGGGTGCCGTTCCAGCCGTTCCCATTCTCTCTCTGCGTTTTCGTCGTAATAAAGCTTTACGATGTCTTTTTCGTTTGCCAATGGAATCACCTCGTTTTGTCGGTATCATTCAAGTGTGTAAATGAAATACCTATATTGTACCCGCTTTTTCCGCCGGTGTCAACCACTATCTTGACAGAATGGAAAAATATGGGTACAATAAACTTATTCGCAGGTGTTACAGACGGCTTACCGTTTAGGGACAGAAGCGGATGGAAAAAGCAGGTCTTGGAGTTTGCAGGTTATAGTTGGGGAAAATATCCCCGATAAACGCGTATTTTTACAGGAATAAAGTCAATCAGGAGGAATGGTTTTATGAGCAAAGTGGTAATTTTTCTGGCGGATGGGCACGAAGAATGTGAAGCGCTGATCCCGGCGGATCTGCTGCGGCGGGCAGGGGTCGAGGTCGTTTTGGCTTCGATTACCGGAAGTAGGACGGTTACGGGTTCCCACGGTATCGTGCAGACGGCCGACGCTTTGGCGGAAGAGGTCGATTTGGAAAGCGTCGATCTGCTGTTTTTGCCCGGCGGCCTTCCCGGCACGACCTACCTCTCGGAAAGCGAGCTGGTAAAAAAGGCGGTCCTTTCGTTTCATGAACAGGGCAAGAAGATTGCCGCGATCTGTGCCGCACCCAGCATTTTTGGCCAGCTGGGCCTGCTTACGGGCAAAGACGCGACCTCCCATCCGAATTTTGAATCCAAGCTGACCGGCGCCCATGTTACCGGCCATGAATACGATGTCGCCGGCAATATCACGACCGGCAGGGGTCTCGGCGCGGCCATCCCGTTTGGCTTGTCGCTGGTAGCCCAGCTTGTCGGTCAGGAAACGGCCGATAAGATCAAAAATGCGATCGCGTATGTGCACTGATTCCGGTATGAAAAGGTACAAAAATGCTGAGAACAACGGCTCCCTTTGGAAAGAAAGGGCGCCGTTGTTCTTTTACGTTTCCAGCTTATTCCGAATATACCCCGGCAGCTTATGCACCACTGCCGAATAGCTGTGGTCGATCATTTCCAGAATGATTGCGTCGGGAATCCTGCCGTCCAACGGAAAGGAATTGAAATACGGCTGCTGGACCGGGGGACAGTGGTATCCGCGGAGGATAATCCCGGGGTAGAGCTGACGGTAGAACTGCCCGGTCATCATGTCGCATTTGAGGGTCGTCATTTCCTGCCCTTTGAGGACAAAAAACTGCGCAAAAATCTTCTTTTCGACCTTTAGGATCGTAGAGTCGGGGCCGAAGGGATGGTCGATATAGGCTCCGGGCTTTTGCAGGCAATACCGGATACAAGCATCTGGTGTCATACGCGTCTCCTTGTGGATAGAAAAAGGCCAGCCAAAAAAGGCTTCCGGCTGGCCGAACGAATTTTAGCTATTGCTTTCCTTGTCCTGTTGAATCGAGAGCTGGAGGAGGGTCCGCTTGCCCCGCTGGTCACAGCTGCGAAAATGGTCGAGAAGCTTTTCCTCGTCGCTGGTCAGCTTCGGCGCGCCGGTCGGGTCGTCGGACAGCCCCAGCATATAGTCTGCCGTAACCCCGTAATATTCCGCCAGCTGAGTCAGTCCCTGGCAGCTCAGTTGCCGTTTCCCGTTTTCGTACATGGAATAGGCTTCTCTGGAGATGCGCAGCACGGCGGCAGGTTCGTTTTGGGTCAGTCCGCGCTGCAGGCGCAGCTCCTTCATTCGTTTTTGCAGCAAGATACATCCTCCTTACCGAAGCAGCTTTGCAATATACCGGGGCCGGATTACGGCAAGATACGCGGATATCAGTTTGGTAAGCGCCAGGTCGTAGAGTACAAAGGCCGCAATGGCCG
>CAYWRQ010000042.1:0-19507 GCA_964460915.1 uncultured Oscillospiraceae bacterium | reverse complement strand
CAGCCGCACCAAGTCGGCCAATGTGGTCGGCCAGACGATGCGGTTAAACCCCCATGGCGACGCGGCGATTTATGAAACGATGGTCCGGATGACCCGCGGCAACGAGGCGCTGCTGCACCCCTATGTCGACTCCAAGGGCAACTTCGGCAAGGCCTACTCCCGGGACATGGCCTACGCGGCCTCCCGTTATACCGAGGTCAAGCTGGAGAAGATTGCGGCCGAACTGTTCCGGGATATCGATAAAGATACGGTCGATATGGTGCCCAACTATGATAACTCGATGCTGGAACCGACCCTTTTCCCGACCACCTTCCCGGCAGTCCTGGTCAACTCCAACGTCGGCATTGCCGTTTCAATGGCCAGCTCGATCTGCTCCTTCAACCTCGGGGAGGTCTGCGAGACGACGATCGCCCTGCTCCGCAACCCGGACGCCGATATCATGGAGACGCTCAAAGGCCCGGATTTTCCCGGCGGCGGCAGTATCATTTACGATGCCGCAGAGATGCAGAAGATTTACGAAACCGGGCGGGGGAGTATCCGGGTTCGCGCCCGCTACCGCTATGACGCATCGGCGGGCTGTATCGAGGTGACCCAGATCCCGCCCTCCACGACCACCGAAGCGATCATCGAAAAGATCATCGACCTGGTCAAGGCCGGCAAGCTGAAGGAGGTCAGCGATGTCCGCGATGAAACCGACCTATCCGGCCTGAAGCTGGCAATCGATATCCGGCGCTCGGTCGACCCGGATAAGCTGATGCAGAAGCTGTATAAAATGACCCCGCTGGAAGACCCGTATGCCTGCAATTTCAACGTCCTGATCGACGGGATGCCGAAGGTGCTGGGCGCGAAGGGGATTTTGCTGGAATGGATCCGGTTCCGCCAGAACTGTGTCCGCCGCAGGGTTGCCTTTGACCTGCAAAAGCAAAGGGACAAGCTTCATCTGCTGGAAGGCCTGTCCAAAATCCTGCTGGATATTGACAAGGCAATCAAAATCGTCCGCGAAACCGAAAACGAAGCGGACGTTGTGCCGAATTTGATGATCGGCTTTGGGATTGACGAGATTCAGGCGGAATTCGTGGCGGAAATTAAACTCCGCCATTTAAACCGCGAATATATCCTCTCCCGTCTGGACGAGATCCAGGGGCTGAGAAACTCGATTGCCGAGCTGGAAGAGACGGTCGGCAGCAACCGCCGGATCAATAAGATCATTGTCGAGGAGCTGCGGGAGGTTATGAAAAAATACGCCCAGCCCCGCAAGAGCCTGTTCATCTACCCTTCGGATATCACCGAATATGCCGAAGAGGAGGAAACACCGGATTATAATGTCCATGTCTTCATCACAAAGGAAGGGTATTTTAAAAAGATCACCCCCCAGTCCCTCCGGATGTCCGGCGCGCAGAAGCTCAAGGAGGGGGACGAGATCCAGCTGCACATGGAAATCAGCAACAAGGCCGAACTCCTTTGCTTTACCGACCGCTGCCAGGTATATAAAGGCCATGTCAGCGACTTTTCGGAAACCAAGGCCAGCGTCATGGGGGATTATCTGCCGACCAAGTTCGGCTTTGACGAAGGGGAGCGGTTTCTCTATGCGGTGCTGACAACGGATTACAGCGGCGACCTGCTTTTCTTCTTTGAAAACGGCAAGGCGGCCCGCGTCCCGCTTTCTTCCTATGAAACCAAGACCAACCGCCGCAAGCTCCAGAATGCCTATTCGGATAAATCGCCGCTGGTATCCGTCTTCCCGGTGGCAGACGGGCTGGAATATGTGCTGGCGTCCGGCAACCGCCGGCTGATCGTAAACCCCGGCCTTGTCCCGGTCAAGACAACCCGCGACACCCAGGGGGTTAGCGTAATGACGCTGAAAAAGAACGCCAGGCTGGAATCGGTTGAAATCTTGACCGAAACGACCTTTAAAAACCCCCACCGTTACCGCTGCAAGAATATCCCGGTAGCAGGCGCGCTGCTCCGCCAGGAGGATGTCGGCGAGCAGCTCTCCCTGACCGGGGAGGAAAGCTGATGGCGGCTTATATCTGTAAAAACGGCGTCGTGACGGTTGATATCCATCAGATGTACGCGCCCGATGCCAAGCGGTACCTGGAACGGCTGCTGAAAGAAGCCGGCGATGAGGTCAAGTCGGTCGAGGTGATCCACGGCTATAACAGCGGCAGCTCCCTCCAAAGGACTGTCCGGCAGGAGGTCCGCAGCCGGAAGATCAAGCGCCGCTGCGTCAGCCTAAATCCGGGTATTACAATTTATTACCTGAAATGAGCAGGGGAAAGTTTTCCAATATACCGTTTCCCTGCAATCAAAAACCGTGTGCGCCATAAGGACGTACACGGTTTTCACATGGTATTGGTTTTATTCCTTTCGCGTATTTTCCATTAGATACGGCCGGTACCGGAACAGCGACCTTCTCGGCACGCTGGCCCGAACCCGGATGCCGTCCTCAGTGTACTTCTCCTCCAGGACGTTGCCTTCCCTGCGCAGCATATCGGTGAGGTTCCCCGCCGTATAGGGGAGCAGCATATCCGCCGTTGTGACCGATTGGGAGAGGCACTGGGCAATCTGCCGCAGCAAGAGGTCAATCCCTCTGTTTTCCGCCGCCGAGATATAGACGTGCCGCACATCCTGCACCGGGATGGTTTCCGCCGCAGCCGCCGCGTCCGGCACCGTGTCAATCTTGTTGAACACCGTGATCTTCGGGATATCCCCGCAGCCCAGCTCGTCCAGTACCTGCCCGGTTACCTCCAGCTGTTCCCGGCAGTGGGGGCTTGCGTAGTCGGCGACCATCAGGATCACGTCCGCCTCCGCCGCCACCTCGAGGGTGGAATGGAACGCTTCGACCAGGTTGTGGGGGAGACGCTCGATCAGCCCGACCGTATCGATGATCACGGCCTGCTGTCCGTCCGGCAGCCGGATTTCCCTTGCCGTAGGGTCAAGGGTCGCAAACAGCTGGTCCTGCGCGTAGATGTCCGCCCCGGTCAGCAGGTTTAACAGGGTCGATTTGCCGACATTGGTATAGCCGACGATGGCGATCACCGGGACGCCGCTTTTTTGCCGTCTGCGGCGCATAACCCCTCTGCGCTTTTCCATTTCGGCCAGCTGCAGCTCCAGCGCATGGATCCGCCTGCGGATGTACCGGCGGTCGGTTTCGAGCTTCGTTTCACCGGGGCCTCTGGTGCCGATGCCGCCGCCCTGCCGGGAGAGGACAGTGCCGGTGCCGATCAGCTGGGGCAGGCGGTATTTTTGCTGCGCCAGCTCAACCTGCAGCTTTCCTTCGGCGGAGGTCGCCCTCCCGGCGAAGATGTCCAGGATCAGTGTTGTCCGGTCGACGACGTCAACCCCGGTAATCTCCCGGATGTTGCGCAGCTGTGTGCCGGATAGCTCGTCGTCAAAGATCAGCAGATCCGCTTCGTAGTGCTCGGCGTATTCCGCAATCTCCCGCAGCTTTCCGCCGCCGATATAGGTCGCGTTTTCCGATGCCGGGCGGTTCTGGGTAAAGATGCCGATGACTTCGGCGCCCGCGGTTTTCGCCAGCTCGGCAAGCTCATCCAACGAGTGCTCCAGATCGTACGCGCCGGTATCGACGCCGACGAGGATTGCTTTTTGTTTTGTTTGTTCCGTCATAGATTTCCTTTCTTTGAAACCCATCCGGAAAGGGTGGGTGTAGTCAGATCGTGGTTTGCGTTCGTGCCAGTCTGATTCTGATGATCATTTTTACCACATCCTTTATTCAGTCTGCCCCCATCTTACCATATCTTACGGAAAAACGCAACAAAGCCCTTGCGAAAAAGGAAAAAATCCGCTAAGATAAAAGAAAAGCGGCGTGCCTTAAAGGATCACCTTTACCCCAAGGGCTTCGGCGAACAGGACCGCCTGTTCCAGGTCAACCTTTGCCCCTTTAAAATCCGCGCCCAAGAGGTTTGTGTTGTTCAGCTTACTGCCCCGCAGGTCGGCGCCCCGGAAAGAAGCGCTCCGGATATCCGCGCCGGTAAAGTCGCAGCGGGTCAGGATTGCTCCGCTGAAATCTGTTTCCCGCAGATCGGCTTCCGCAAAGCTTACATCCTGTAGCCTTACGCGGGAAAAATTGATCCCTTCCAGCATCGTCAGCCGCCAGTCCCCCTGGTTGATGACCATGGCGGTCGTATTGGCACCCTCGAAGTTGGTGCCGGTCATTTTGCAGTCGTGAAATTCTGCCCCGAAGCAGTTGGCGTACTGAAAGGTGCAGCTGAGAAAGCCGCAGCGCCGGGCGACCACCCCGTTAAAGGCCGTCCCTTCAAACCGGCAGCTCTCAAACCGGCAGCCCTCCAGCAGGATTGCGGCAAAATCCGCTCCCCTGAACCGGCAGCCGGTGAAGGTGATCCCGGCAAGCTTATCCTCGAGTATTTCCGCGTCGCTGAAATCGACCTGTTCATAGCGGTCTTCGGTAAACATAGCAAAGCATCCTTTCCGACGGGCGATTTTATCTCAACTGACAGCATTATAGCACGGCGAAGAAAAAAGTCAAGGCGCGGCCCGCGTTTCTTCATGTATTTGTCACATACGGCAGATATAATAAAGGGGAAAAGGGTACCCGGCGGAGCGGCAGGCTTTTTCCCAGATATTTCGGAGCAGATAAAGCCGCCGGAAACTTCTGGCAAGCAGTTCCCGGCGGCTTTGAGACTCATTTAGTTTTCCGTTTTCTTTCTCTGCGGGATGGACAGCAGGAGCAGAATAAGGGTCGTGCATACGCTCATTCCCTGCATTTGCAGCGCACTTTCCTGATATAGCTCCCTGTGTGGCTCGTCACCCAGGAGAACATCCATCCCTGGGTCGCTTCTGCCCAAATATAAAAGGCAAGTGAGACGGCCAAAAGGATGATCATCGGGGAGAGCTTTTCGCTTCTGCACGCTGCCCACAGCACCGCGCCGTATGTAAGCCCGTACGCCAGCGGCGGCAGGAACGGCCGCGTTTAGAGATACGGCGGATAAAGCGAAGTATAAGCTGGATTCCAGGCCAGCCTTTCATCCAGCGATAGATAGCCCAGCAGCAGGAAGGGAACCGCGATATACAGCGCCAGCAGGCAGAAGTAGAGAACCTTCTTTTTTGTATCATTCATATGATCATCCCTTTCTTATGTATTCATTCTGTATAGAACATAGGATATCATATATTCGATCATCTGTCAATCGATATCGATTCAAATTCACAGCTGGTTTACAATTATTTCGATTGCATATGGAAATGTGGGGGGAAAATATCGGATCTATTTTTCTTTATCGGAAAATTGTTCTGAAATAGGACGGGCGGATCTTTTGTATTCCGGTTGTTCACACAGAGCACACTGAAGCCATAAAGGCCGCGTTTTTTGCAGCCATGCTATACCGGCGGGAATTCCCGCGTACCGAACAAAATGAGTGAAATGCCAGGCGAGGAGGAAGGAAAATGGCCAAGCTATTGATTGTAGACGATGAGATGAACATCCGGCTGCTGATTAAGAAGTACGCTTTGTTTGAGCAGTACGAGGTGGAAGAAGCGGAAAACGGGATGGAGGCCATCGAAAAGTGCCGGGAGACGGCCTTTGACCTGATCATTATGGATATCATGATGCCGGAACTCGACGGCTTTTCCGCCTGCCGCGAGATACGGAAAAAGGACAAAGACGTTCCGATTATCATGCTCTCCGCCAGGGGGGAGGAGTACGACCGGATCCACGGCTTCGAGCTGGGGGTCGATGACTATGTGGTCAAGCCCTTTTCGCCGCGGGAGCTGATGATGCGGGTCGGTGCCGTGCTGAAGCGCAGCGGCCGCGCGGAGAAAAAGCCAGCCGGGCGGGAGGTCTATAAAAACGGAGGGCTGACCGTCGATTTCACCGGGCGGATTGTCTTGGTGGACGGGGAGCGGCGGGAGCTTTCCCCGAAGGAGTACGACCTGCTGTTTTATATGGTGCGCAACCGGAATATCGCCCTGACCAGGGAGTCGCTGATTACCAATGTCTGGGGATATGACTTTTACGGGGAAGACCGGACGCTGGATACGCATATTAAGCTGCTGCGCAAGAGCCTTGGCCCCTATGCCCGGCTTATCGTGACGCTGCGGGGGGTGGGTTACCGCTTTGAAGGATAGTTTTTCGCGGCTGCGCCGTCCCTTTACCAAAAAGAAAAAGGCCATCCCGGTACGCCGCTGGCTGATCGGCGCCTTTATCCTTTTTACCGTTGTGATGGTCGGGCTGTTGTGGTTTTCCCAGACCGTCTTCCTGGAGCCGATTTATAAATCGATTAAGAAGGTGCAGATTAAAGAAACGGCGGCCTCCATCTCGGCGTCCATTTTCGATACGGATTTGCAGGACGATCTGGAGGAGGCAGTCTCCGACCAGCCGCTCTGTGCGATGGTGATCGATTCCCACGGGGCGATTGTTTCCTCGGCGGACACCCTTCCGTTTTGCAGCATCCATCATATGCGCTCCTTTACGATCTTTTATCTGTATGTGGAAGCGATGCAGTCGGGCGGCTTTTATCTGTGCGAGGTCAGCTCGGAGGAGCCGGGGAACGGGTACTACAGCACCTACGATTTTTTATCCCCGCACATCCCGGTCATTCCCGGCAAGGAGAGCATCATCTATGTGACGGTCGTCTCCGACCACGCCGGCAATGAACGGATCCTGCTGCTGAACTCGGTCGTGACGCCGCTGAATACGACGGTCCAGACGATCCGGGCGGTACTGGTGGTGGTTACGGCCGTCATGCTGCTGTTGGGAATCGGGATCTCGCTGTTTTTGGCCCGCAGGATCGCAAACCCGATCATCCGGATCAACGATTCGGCCAAAGGGCTGGCAAAATATGAATACACCCCGTATACCGGTACGGTCTGCCGGGAAATCCAGGAGCTGGACGCGACCCTTTCAAAGGCCTGCGCGGATCTGAACCAGGTCGAACAGCTGCGGCGGGATCTGCTGGCCAATATCTCCCACGACCTGCGGACACCTTTGACCCTGATTACCGGGTATGCGGAGGTCATGCGCGATCTGCCGGGGGAGAACACGCCGGAAAATGTACAGATCATCATCGATGAGTCGAGCCATCTGACCGAGCTGGTCAACGACCTGCTGGATCTGTCCAAGCTGCAGGCCGGTGTCGTGACCATTCAGCCGGAGTGCTTTTGTCTGACGCAGCTGGTGCGGGAGACGCTGACCCGGTATAACAAGATGATGGAAAACAAAGGCTTCTGCCTGACGCTGGAGGCGTCGGAGGAGCTTTGGGTGGAAGCGGACCGCACCCGTATTTCCCAGGTAATCTACAACCTGATCAACAACGCGATCCATTATACCGGTAAGACATTGGAGGTCCGTCTCCGCCAGACCGCCGAAAAGGGGTTTGTCAAGCTGGAGGTCATCGATCAGGGAGAGGGGATACCGGCCGACAAGCTGCCGCTGGTCTGGGATCGGTATTATAAGCTGGACAAGGTGCATAAGCGGAGCGCCGTCGGCACCGGGCTGGGCCTGTCGATTGTGCGGGGGGTCCTGGAACTGCACCATGCTCAGTACGGCGTGGAAAGCACGGTCGGGGTCGGGAGCGATTTTTGGTTCAAGCTGCCGGTTGTGCCGCCCCCACTGGAATAATGCGGATAAAAAATGCTTTCAAGTCCCGGGGAAGGGGCTTGAAAGCATTTTTCTTTTATTCATTGCAGAGCCAATCGGCTTCTTCCCGGCTGAGGGAGAGCCGGAGCGCCCGGTAGTTTTCGGCGACCCGCTCCGCATGGGTGCTCCCGACGGCAGCAAACAGGTCGATTCCCCTGGTAAAGCACCAGGCAAGCGCCAGCTGGGAAAGGGTGCATCCCTTTTCCTTGGCCAGCTGCTCCGCCCGTTTCAGCCGCTCAAAGTTTTCCGCGGAGCCGAATGCCGGCAGGCTCATCGGGGAGAGGACCTGCTCCCGCCTGGCATAATCGCCGCCGTGGATCCCTCCGCCGAAGAAGCCCTGTGAAAGGCTGGCGTAGGAGATGACCGCGACCGGGTTTTCCCGGTACCATTGCCGTGCCTGGGCATTTTGTTCCCCGGTAATCGTGACGCAGTGATCCCCGTAAAGGTCGCTTTCCAGCTTCGCCAGGCTGAAATGGGGGCTGGAAACGGTAAAGGGCGTAAGGCCGTGGGCGAGGGCATAGGCGCGCTGCTCGGCAATGCGCTGATGGGTCCAGTTGGAGCCGCCGATGGCGTGGACCTTGCCTTCCCTGACCAGCTCGTCCATCCACTCGGCAATCTCCCCAGCGGGCACCGACGGATCGTCCCGGTGCAGCAGGTAGATATCCAGCTCATCGACCCCCAGCTTTAGCAGGGTGGTTTCCAAATCGCTGCGGATATCCGCCCGGGTAATCCGCCGGGAGAGCACCTCCGGCCGGGTGCCGTTAAAGCGGATAACCGGATGGCCGCCCTTTGAAAGGAGGACGATTTTGTCCCGGTTGCCGCGCGCTTTTACCCACGCGCCTAAAGACCGCTCCGATTCGCCGTATACCCGGGCGGTATCAAAGGTGTTGATGCCCAGCTCGACGGCGCTGTCCAGCAGCTCATCGACCCGCTGCCCCCCGTTCATCGGCTTGATTGCGCATCCGAAGATCATGCGGGAAACCGGCTTGCCGACCCCGGTGATTTTTCCGTAACGTTCCATATAAATCCTCTCCTTCGTTCATATGACGGCAAATGCCGTTTGGCTGCGTCTCAAATTTATTCCTGCAGGCTCTTGCAGACATCGACCCATCCCAGGGAGCGGGAAGCCTGCTCCAGCTCCGGGACACTCAGGCGGACGGCGCTGCAGTCGCTTCCGGCTGCCGGATAGACGATGTCGAATGGACGTAAAGAAACGTCCAGATAGACCTGTACCGTCTCAGGCACCGCAAAGGGACAGACCCCGCCCGGCGCATGGCCGGTGCGCGCCTCAACCTCATCCCACGGGATCATTTTTGCTTTGGTGTGGAAGGTATCTTTATATTTCCGGTTGTCCACCTTTGCGTCACCGGCGGTTACAATCAGGACTGGCTGCTGCCCCTGTAAAAACGACATCGTTTTCGCGATGTGCGCCGGTTCACAGCCCAGTGCCTGCGCCGCCAGCTCGACAGTCGCGCTGGAAACGGGAAATTCCATGATCCGGCCGCCAAGCCCGATGCCGCCCAGATATGCTTTTACCTTTTCGATTGACATTTTGTGCCGTCTCTCCTTTTTTGCTCTGATACGGTTTCAGTATACCTTTTTTTCGCGGGATTGTAAAGGGATTGCGGTAAAAGAGGGAGCTGCCGGCACCTATGGGGAACGGGGATTCCCCCGAAGATACCTAGCCGATAGCAAAAATTGTGAATGGTGATAGATAATTCCAAAAATAAAGTGTAAAAAACTATTGGTATTTTTTTGCGGATGTGGTACAATAAAAGTAATCGTGTATTGATATTCTGGTACATGAAAATAGTCCATTATTCACTAAAAAAAGAAAGAGGGTATATGATGAACCTGAAGACTTTTTTGCGGGGGGTGCATCCCTTTGACGGGAAAGCATTTTCCAAGGATGAGGCGATCCGCCGGGTTCTTCCGGAAGGGGAGATGGTTTATCCGCTCAGCCAGCATATCGGGGCGCCTGCGGTTCCAATGGTAGCGCCGGGGGACCGGGTGCTGATGGGCCAGCAGATTGCAAGCCCCGGCGGGTTTGTTTCGGCCGGGATCTGTTCTTCCGTTTCCGGTACGGTCAAAAAAATTGAGATGCGCACGACGATTGTCGGGGAAACGAGGGAATGTATCGTCATTGAAAACGACGGCCTCTACGAGCCGGTGGCGGGGCTGGGAGAGAAGCGGGATTACCGCAGCCTTTCCCCGGCCGAAATCCGGGATATCATCCGGGATGCCGGTATTGTCGGTATCGGCGGCGCCGGTTTCCCGACCCATGTCAAGCTGACGACCAAGGATGACAGCAAGGTCGAGTACATTATTGTCAACGGCGCGGAGTGCGAGCCTTACTTAACCAGCGATTACCGGCTGATGCTGGAGCGGCCGGACGAGCTGCTGACCGGGTTAAAGGTAATTTTGTCGATGTTTCCAAACGCCAAGGGCGTGATTGGCATTGAGGATAATAAGCCGGATGCGATCAAGCTGCTGGAGCAGAAGACTGCAAATGAACCCAAAATCGAGGTATGCCCTTTAAAGACCAAATACCCCCAGGGCGGCGAACGTATGCTGATCCATGCGGTCACCGGGCGGGATATCAACTCCTCGATGCTGCCCTTTGACGCCGGCTGTATTGTCCAGAACGTCGCGACGGTGATTGCGGTTTATCAGGCCGTCTGCTGCTCGACCCCGCTGATTACCAAGGTCATGACGGTTACGGGCGACGCGGTCAAGAGCCCCTGTAACCTGGAGGTGTCCATCGGATGCAGCCATCAGTCGGTGCTGGATGCGGCGGGCGGCTTTGCGCAGCAGCCCGAAAAGCTGATTTCCGGCGGCCCGATGATGGGGACGGCGATGTTTACGCTGGATATCCCGGTGCAGAAGACCTCTTCCTCCATCCTGGCTTTTGTGGATGACCCGGTGGCGGATCATCCGCCGACCAACTGTATCCACTGCGGGCGGTGTGTGGCGGCCTGCCCGGAAAACCTGGTTCCGCAGATGATGCAGGACGCGGCCGACCATGATGATTTTGCCCGGTTTGAAAAGCTGGGCGGTATGGAATGTATCGAGTGCGGCAGCTGCACAATCGTGTGTCCCGCAAGGCGGACGCTGACCCAGTCGTTTAAGTACGGCAAGACTTCGGTCAACCGTCTGCGCCGGGAAGCCAAAGCGAAAGCGGATGCGGCGGCGAAAGCGTCGAAATAAAGGAGGTTTTTGGGTTTGAATACCATGTACAGCGTATCCGTTTCGCCTCATCTGCGGGCGGAAACCGATACATCTTCGATTATGCGCGATGTTGCGATTGCGCTGATGCCGGCCTGCCTGTTTGGAATCTACAACAACGGGTATCATGCGCTGCTTGTAATCCTTGTCAGCGTTGCGGCGGCCGTTTTGACGGAATTCCTTTTTGAAAAGCTATGTAAGCGCCCCGTGACGGTCGGGGACTGGAGCGCAGTGGTAACCGGTCTGATTTTGGCGGTCAACCTGCCCAGTACGGTGCCGTTTTGGCTCCCGGCCCTCGGCAGTGTGTTCGCGATTTTGGTTGTCAAGCAGCTGTTCGGCGGGCTTGGCCAGAACTTTATGAACCCTGCTTTGGCGGGACGCTGCTTTTTGCTGATCTCCTTTTCGTCTTTGATGACGAACTTCCCGGCGGTTGACGGCGTAACGGCCGCCACTCCTCTGACCGCGCTGAAGGCGGGGGAGAGCGTAGACATTTTGCAGATGTTCCTCGGCAATTATTCCGGGTGCCTGGGCGAGACGTCGGTTTTGGCCATTTTGCTGGGCGCCGGCTATATGCTCTGGAAAAAAGTTATCAGCATCCGGATCCCCGGAATATACATCCTTTCGACGATGGTTTTCATCGTCATCCTGAATCTGGTGAACGGAAACGGGATGCCCTCCGGCACCTACCTTTTGGCTCAGCTGTTTGGCGGCGGGCTTTTGATCGGCGCTTTCTTTATGGCGACCGACTACGTGACCAGCCCGATAACGCCCATGGGCCAGGTCGTATATGCCCTGCTGCTCGGCTTTTTGACCGCCCTGTTCCGGGTGGTCGGCAAGGCCGCCGAAGGGGTATCCTATGCGATCATCATCAGCAACATGGTTGTCCCGCTGATTGAGCGGGTTACGGTCCCGGCTCCGTTCGGCAGGAAGAAAGGCAAGAAGGGGGGAGCGAAGGCATGAAGAAGGAAAATCCCGTAAAAAACGCGCTGATCCTTTGTGCGATTACCCTGGTTGCAGGCGTTTTGCTTTCTTTTGTCTATCAGCTGACCCTGACCCCGATCCAGGAAGCCCAGCTGGCAGCCCAGGCGGCCGCTTATGTGGAGGTCTATCCGGAGGCCGCTTCCTTTGGGGCGGTGGACAATGCGGATGAACTGATCGGCTCCTCCGCTCAGGAGATTTCGGATGCCGGTTTTACAGGGGCGTCGATTGACGATGTCATGACTGCGCTGGATGCAAACGGGAATGTGGTCGGGTATGTCCTGTCCGCCACCTCGAAAAACGGTTATAACGGCAATATCACGATTGCGATCGGCGTCGACACAGAGGGCGTCATGACCGGGTTTAAGCCGCTGCAGCATTCCGAGACGGTCGGCTTCGGCGCGAGATGTGAAGACGAGTCCTTCCGCAGCCAGTTCCCCGGCCTTACTTCGGCGGATGAAATGGACGGCATCTCCGGCGCGACCTTCTCGACCAAAGCGATCCGGGAAGCGGTCGGCGCGGGACTGTACTTTGTAAACAATAAGCTACTATAAGAAAGGGAGGACTTTTATATGAATAAGCCGCTTGAACGGATTTTCAACGGTCTGATCAAAGAAAATCCGACCTTCGTGCTGATGCTGGGTATGTGCCCGACACTGGCGGTCACAACCAGCGCCATCAACGGCCTTGGCATGGGCATTTCGACCATGGTCGTCCTGATCATGTCCAATATGCTGATTTCCGCCCTGCGCAAGATCATTCCGGACGGAGTGAGAATGCCCGCGTATATCGTCATCGTCGCATCGTTTGTTACGATTGTCGAGATGCTGATGCACGCATATGTGACGGAGCTTTATGATTCGCTGGGCGTTTATATCCCGCTGATCGTTGTAAACTGTATCATCCTTGGCCGCGCGGAATCCTACGCCTCGAAAAACCCGGTCGTCCCGTCGATCTTTGACGGCGTCGGCATGGGCCTTGGTTTCACGGCCGCGCTGACGATTATCGGCGCTGTCCGTGAGCTGTTCGGCGCCGGCACTCTGTTCGGATTTACGATTATGCCTTCGATTTACACCCCGATTTCCATCCTGGTTTTGGCCCCCGGCGCGTTCCTCGTGCTGGCCGTTCTGACCGCCCTGCAAAATAAGTTTAAGGCCCCCTCCGCCACCAACATCAAGGGCGACGATATCGCCTGCGGCGGCAACTGCGCCGGATGTACCGGCCACGCCTGCGCGGCCAACCACTTGGCGATCGCGGAGCAGAAGGCAAAGGAAGCGCTGGAGCTGCAGGAAAAGCTGAAGGCGGAAAAAGAGGCCAAGGCTGCGGCGGCAAAGAAGGCCGCTCAGGAAAAGAAAGGCGGTGAGGTCAAATGATGGAACTGATTTTGGTCATTATTACGGCCGCCCTGGTCGATAACGTTGTTCTGTCCCAGTTCTATGGGCTCTGCCCGTTTCTCGGCGTTTCAAAGCAGCTCAAGACGGCTGCCGGTATGGGCGCGGCGATTATCTTTGTTGTCACGGTTTCCTCGGCGATCTGCTCGCTCCTGTATAATCTGGTGCTGGTCACCTTTGACCTTACCTACCTGAAAACGATTGTCTTTATCATTGTCATTGCGGCGCTGGTACAGCTGGTCGAAATGGTCCTGAAAAAGGTGAGCCGCGGCCTGTATGTGGCGCTGGGCGTTTACCTGCCGCTGATCACGACCAACTGCTGCGTCCTCGGTACGGTTTTGACCAATGTCCAGAAGGAATACGATTTTATCACCAGCATCTGCACCGGCCTCGGCGCGTCGATCGGCTTTACGATTTCAATCGTTTTGATGGCGGGTGTGCGGGAGAAGATCGCCCACAACAATGTAGTCAAATCCTTCCAGGGTATGCCGGTCGTCCTGCTCTCGGCCTGCCTGATGGCAATCGCATTCTACGGCTTTAAAGGCCTGGTATAAGAAAGGGGAGTACAAAACGTGAACATCACCGCAATTTTGGTTGCGACCGTTGTCATTGCCCTGATCGGTTTGATTATCGGCCTTTTGCTCGGCGTGGCCGGCAAGGTTTTTGAGGTCCCCACCGACGAAAAGATTACCCAGGTCCGCGAATGCCTGCCGGGCAACAACTGCGGCGGCTGCGGATACGCGGGGTGCGACGCGCTGGCCGAAGCAATCGTAAAGGGCGAAGCAAAGCCGAACACCTGCCCGGTCGGCGGCGCGGAAGCGGCCAAGAACATCTCGGAGGTCATGGGCCTGCCGGTGGAGGAATTTGTCCGCAAGGTCGCCTTTGTCAAATGCTCCGGCTCCTGCGATAAAACCAAATTTATCTATAATTACCACGGCGCAACTTCCTGTTACCAGGTTTCCCTCGCACCCGGCCGCGGCGCGAAAGCCTGCGCCTACGGCTGCCTGGGGCTGGGGTCCTGCGCGCAGGCCTGCCCGTTCGGCGCGATCAAGGTTGTAAACGGCCGCTCGATTGTCGACCGGGAAGCCTGCAAGGCCTGTGGGAAGTGCGTGGAGGTGTGCCCGCATAACCTGATCGAGCTGGTGCCGTATGACGCGTCCTATGTCGTCCGCTGCTTCTCGCAGGAGCGGGGCAAGAAGGTCCGGGATATGTGCGATGTGGGCTGTATCGGCTGCGGCATCTGCGCAAAGAACTGCCCCACCGGCGCCATTACGCTGAAGAACAACATCGCGCACATCGACCAGGATCTCTGCGATGCCTGCGGGAAATGCGCGGATAAATGCCCGGCGCATATTATTATCAAGCAGTAAAAGCTTGTTTCCAAAAAGTACTTGTGCAGTTCATCAAAAATAACATTGCGTTTCTTGACATTTTCGTGAGCCTCTTGTATAATGTCTTCGTTGCAATTCAGCAGCAATTCGTAAGACCTTAATGGAGGATTTTATCATGAAGAAATTCATTTCAATTGCGATTATCTCTGCGATGGCTCTTTCCCTGGCCGCTTGCTCCGGTAACGGCGGGAACGCCGCTTCTTCCGGCAGTAACGGCGGGAACGCCGCTTCCGGGGAAGCAAAGGTCGGGTACTCGGTCCTGCCTTCTTCCGAGGCATCCGAGACAGAAGCCGCGTTTACCGCGACCTACGGCGCCGTGATGGTGGACGGCGAGGGGAAAATCCTCGCCTGCCGGATTGACGGGACCGGTTTTGAGCCTGCGCTGGAGGACGGCGCGATGAGCGAGGTTGATCTTCGCAGCAAATACGAAAAGGGCGACGATTACGGGATGGTGGCCTATGGCGGCGCAGTCGCCGAGTGGTACCAGCAGGCGGACGCCTTTGCCGAATACTGTGTCGGTAAGACCGCCGACGAGGTCCGTGCCACCGCTTTGACCGACGGCAAGCCCTCCGACGCCGACCTCTCCGCGAGCTGCACCATCGGTGTCGGCGATTTTATCGAGGTTGTGGCGGCGGCTGCGGAAAACGCGTCGGTTTCTGTCGGCGCGTCCGACAAGCTGGGGATCGCCCTGACCACCGCCGACGGCTCGGATGACGAGAGCGCCGCGTACGATACCGATTACTGTGTCGTAACGGTTGGCGGCGACGGCAAGCTCACTTCCTGCTGGGTCGACACCCTGCAGGGCTCTGTGGATATCGCCGACGGGGCTTTTGCAGCGGACAGCGTCCAGTATCATTCCAAGAAGGAGCTGGGCGACGCGTACGGCATGGTCAGTTCGGGCGTTACGACGATGGAATGGTATCAGCAGGCGGAAAACCTTGAAAAATATGTGGTCGGCAAGACCGCAGACGAGGTATCCGGCATTGCCCTGACCGATGGGAAGGCGGCCGACGCCGACCTGTCCGCAGGCTGCACCATCGCAATCGGCAGTATTCTTGAGAATATGGAGAAAGCAATCGCCGCGGCAAAATAAGCCTTGCGGCGCAAAAGGGGAGAGAGCGGTTACTCTTTCCCTTTTTGGTTTAACAGGAGGGAGCGTTTTGCGTCATTTTTCTGCGAGGCGTCTTGCCGGGGCGGCGGCCGGCCTGCTGTTATCCTTGTCGGTGACGGGGTGCGGCGCGGAGCCGGAACGGTTTACGACCAGCTTTCTGGATGTGTTTGATACCGTTTCGACCATTGTAGCTTATACAAAGGACGAAAGCACCTTTCAGGCACAGACGGATGCCTATAAGGCCATGCTGACGGAATATCATCAGCTTTATGATATTTACGGCGAGTACGAAGGGATCCATAACCTAAAAACCGTCAATGATAATGCCGGCGTCGAACCGGTCGAGGTTGATCCTCGGATTATTGAACTGCTGAAGTTTGGCAAGGAAATGTATGCCCTTTCGGACGGCAGGGTCAACATTTGTTACGGCAGCGTCCTTTCCGTCTGGCATGATTACCGGGAGGAGGGGCTGTCCCATCCGGAGAAGGCGTCCCTTCCGGCAGAAGAGGAGCTGGCCGCGGCTGCCGCGCATACCGACATAGAGGATCTGGTGATCGATGAAGCGGCTTCAACGGTGTTTTTGGCGGATCCGGAAATGAGCCTGGACGTGGGCGCCATTGCCAAGGGCTACGCGGTCGGACAGGTGTCTGCCCGGATTGCGGAAAGCGGCCTGCAAAACGCTGCCTTTTCGATTGGCGGCAACGTCTGTACGGTCGGCTGGAAGGAAGGGAAGGAGGATAACCCTTGGATTATCGGGCTGGAAAACCCCGACCCGGTTCAGGAGGATTATCTGATGACCCTGCGGCTTTCCGGCCTTTCCGTTGTGACGAGCGGCGACTACCAGCGGTATTATACCGTTGATGGGCAGCAGTATCATCACATCATCGATCCGGATACCCTCATGCCGGCGGATTATATGCATGCGGTGTCGGTCATAGCGGAGGATTCCGGCTATGCGGACGGCTTATCGACGACCTTGTTTTTGATGCCGGTTGAGGAAGGCCTGTCTCTGGTTGAGAGCCTGCCCGGTGTTGAGGCAGTCTGGGTTACAAAGGATATGGAAACGATCACAAGCTCCGGTTTTGACGCTTACCGGAATAAGTAAGAGGTATGATTATGCAGAATATAAAAAAGAAGAATCAATTTTCCGGACTGATTTCGTTGGCAGTGATGCTGGTCCTGTCCGGGGCCGTGATCCTGTTCAGTGACCGGGTGTCCGCAGTTGTTTATGAACCGTATACAAACAGCCAGCCGGTGAATTTTACAATTGACCAGACCAAGGAATTTGTCCTCCCCGCATCTGCAGAGGATGATCATGTCCAGGCAGCGGCGTTTTGCTATGACGCGTCCGGAAAATTAGTCGCGTATACGGTTGAAACCTGGGAATACGGGTTTAACGCTGAGGTTCCGATTGTGATCCGGTCGACGATTTCCGCCGACGGCACCCTTTTGGCAGGGATCGAGATTGTTTCGGAGAAGGAGTCGGAATATTACGGCGACCGCATTTCCGAGAAATATTATCCCGACCGGTTTGTAGGCAGGACTTTCCCGCTGCTTCTTTCCAGCCAGTCGGGCAGAGGCTCTCATGTGGACGCCCTATCCGGCGCGACCTTTACCTCAAACGCGGTCATGCGGGCGATTGATGATGCGCATCGCTTTGTGACCGAGCAGATGATGGACTGATGGAGAAGAAGATTGCAGGCCGCCGGGATATTATCCTGCTGGTCATTATGCTGCTGACCGGCGGGATCCTTGCGGCGGTTATGGCGCTGCGGCCGGCGGCGGAAAGCGGGATGGTCGAAATTACCGTTGACGGTGCGCTTTTCCGGCAGCTGTCTTTGTCGGAAGATGCTTCCGTTGAGATCGACGGCTATGGCGGGGGAAAGAACCGTCTGGTGATTCAGGACGGCGCGGCTTATATGGAATCGGCCTCCTGTCCGGACGGGATCTGCGTCCGCCATCATCCCATCTCAAAGGACGGGGAGAGTATCATCTGCCTGCCCAACCGGGTGGTTGTAACGGTTCATAGCGGAGAGAAGGGGGATGTAGATGCCGTCGCGTAAAGGTTTGGATGCCCGGCGGGTTGCCCTTTGCGGCATGATGGTGGCGCTCGCCTTTATCCTTTCTTATGTTGAACACCTGATCCCCTTCAATTTTGGAATCCCCGGGATTAAATTGGGCCTTGCCAACCTCGTAGTCGTGCTGGCGCTGTATACGCTGGACCTGCGGGACGCGTTTGTCATTGCAGTGATCCGGATTCTCTTAACCGGCCTTACCTTTGGGGGATTGTTCAGTATGCTGTACAGCCTGGCGGGCGGCTTGCTTAGCTTTTTGCTGATGGCCGTTTTGTCCCGCAGGAACCTTTTTGGCACAATCGGGGTCAGCATCTGCGGCGGTGTCACCCATAATGCAGGCCAGCTGCTGGTGGCCATGTGCGTACTGGAAACGGGAAATGTATGGTATTATTTTCCGGTGCTTTTGCTCTCCGGGGCGATAACTGGTACCCTGATCGGCCTAATGGGCGGATTGATGGTGAAGCGGCTGCAGGGATATCTTGAGAAGAAAAGGTGACAGAAATGGCGCGCGTGTGTTTAACGGTTTTAGAGAGCCGCTGCCGCTGCGGCATTCATCGAGCGGGCGACCGGTATATCGTAGGGGATGTCTGCCCGCCGGTTTGCCATGAGCTTTGGCATATTGTCTATCCGATGGTGTATACGCTGTTAAACGGCGGCGAGCTTGATTGCGGGGAACAACGTGGAAAAACGTTTACCGCGTCTTGTCCGGATGGCGGGAGAGTGGTTTTGCGGGGCGAAGTGGTTGAGGAATGAATCGGGCCGCAGAAGGGGCGGTCAAAGGCTTGCAGGTGAAAAAATGATTAAATTTCAAAAAAAGCTTGACAGGCTTTCGTTTCTGTGGTATTATATATCATGTTCGATGCGGCAGACGCTGAACCATATCTTCCCTGTGGAGAGATGTCCGAGTGGTTTAAGGAGCCAGTCTTGAAAACTGGTGATCGTGCAAGCGACCGTGGGTTCGAATCCCACTCTCTCCGCCACTATTTTAATTGAATGTTCTTGACAGGACGTACCATGGAGTAGTACTCAAGTTGGTGACGAGGCGCCCCTGCTAAGGGCGTAGGTCGTGTAAAAAACGGCGCGAGAGTTCGAGTCTCTCCTACTCCGCCAAGATAAACCCGTTGAAAACCCAGTGATGATGGGCTTCGGCGGGTTTTTCATTTTTCGATATAATTCAAAAGTCCCAAAAAAGAGAATACCGCGCACTATGGTAAAATGAATTCATAATGAAATGCCGCTCTGTCCGGTTGGGCAGGGCCTCTTCCGGGGGGCGGAAGGCGGACTTTTTGCGGAATCCCTTGTAACGGGGAGAAAAATCTGCTACAATGAAGGCAGGAAAAAATCTCAGAAAGGAAGGACTTTATGAAACGGAACGATTATATCAGCTGGGACGAATATTTTATGGGCGTTGCGCTGTTGGCGGCGCGCCGCTCAAAGGACCCGAACACGCAGGTCGGGGCCTGCATCGTCAGCCCGGACAACATCATCCTTTCGACCGGCTACAACGGTTTTCCTGCGGGATGCTCCGACGACGAATACCCCTGGGCGAGGGAAGGGGAAGAAACCAAATACCCCTATGTCGTTCATGCGGAGCTAAACGCGATTCTCAACTGCAGCGGCAAATCCCTCCGCGGCGCCCGGATTTATGTGGCCCTGTTTCCCTGCAACGAATGCGCCAAGGCCATTATCCAATCCGGCATCAAAGAGGTTGTCTACCTCTC